>NZ_JAWDJJ010000334.1:0-12849 GCF_032465695.1 Actinomyces sp. MRS3W | reverse complement strand
CCCGTCTCACCGGTAGGGACTGCGATCGGGGTGGAGGCGACGTGCGGGGAGGGCGGCGTGGCGGCAGTCATGGCCTGATTCTGGCCCCGTACTTGCACGCGCGCCACCATTTCTGCCCTGGCCCGCGAGCAGCGGCCGAGCGATCAGCCGCTGCTCAGCCGAGCGCCTCCAGCGCCAGCGCGGGACGGTCGGTGATGATGGCGTCCACGTGCATGGCGGCCAGACGGCGCATCTGCGCCGGATCGTCAACGGTCCACACATGCACCTCCAGCCCGGCGCCGTGCGCCTGGGCGATGAAGCGCGGCGTCACCACCGGCACCCCGTGGAAGTCCAGGGGCACCTGGGCGGCGTCAACTCGCCCGTTGGCCCAGGACCAGCGCGTATGCGGCACCGGCACGGCCGCCTCGCTGAGCAGCATGAGCCCGGCAACGTCGCTCACTCCCAGGGAGGTGGTGGCCCGCGGCTCCTGGCGTCGCAGCACCGCCAGGCGACGCGCGGAGAAGGAGGCGAAGCGTACCCGCCCCAGCGCGTCGGCCTCGCGCACCACCTGCAGGGCGGGCTGGACCACGGCGGAGTCCTTGAGGTCAATGTTGAAGCGGATTCCCGGGTGGGCGGCGAGCACCTCGTCCAGGCGGACGAAGGGGCGCCCATCACCGGCGTCGAGCCCGGCCAGCTCCTCCCAGGTCAGCTCGACGATGCGTCGCGGGTCACCGGCGCGACTGGTCAGGTCGGCATCGTGGGACAGGACGACCACACCGTCGGCGGTGGAGCGCAGGTCGGTCTCCATCCAGCTCAGGCCGAGGGCCGCCACGTGTTCGACGGCGCTCCACGTGTTCTCGGGCGCCTCACCGCCCCCGCCCCGGTGGGCGACGACGGCGCAGCGGCGGGTGGGAGTCATGGTCGAGTCTCCAGTCCTGCGGTCAGCGACGGTTCGGGCTCAGGAGCAGTCGGTCGTGAGCTCGACGGCGCCGTGCTCCGCCAACCATTTCTCCGGGTCCACGGTGCTGGAGTCCTCGACGTCGTTGGCGGTGCGTACCTCGAAGTGGAGGTGGGCACCGGTAGATCGGCCGGTTGAGCCGACACCGGCGATGAGCTGGCCCGCCTGCACCACGTCGCCTTCGGAGACGTAGATGCCGTCCTCGTACATGTGCAGGTAGCTGGTGTACCAGGTCTCGCCGTCGATTTCATGTTCAATCGTGACGGTTCCAGTGCCGTCCACCATGCCCGCGGTGACCACGGTGCCGGCGGCCACCGCGTAGATGGGCGTACCGACCGAAGCGGCGTAGTCCTGGCCGGCGTGCAGCTTCATGTAGCCCAGGGTGGGGTGCAGGCGGTAGCCGTAGGCGGAGGAGACCGTGTAGGTTCCCGGCACCATGGGAGAGAAAAGCTCTGGCGTTGTGGTGAAGGCGGCGGTGTCGCCGGAGGCTCCGGTGGTCTGGGCGGCGCAGGTGGCGGAGGCGTTCTCGTAGGCCTCCCGGATACGCGCCAAGGTGGCCGCGTCGGGCACATTGGACAGGTCGGAGTCGGTGTCGGCGTCAACGTCGGCGTCGGAGCCGAGCACCGCGGCGGCCACCGAGGAGGAGGGGTCTGTCGTGGTGGCGGTTCCGGTCGGTGCGGCGGCGCTCACGCCGCCTCCCAGCGCCGCGGCCGCCTGCGGGCCGGCCAGGACATTCGACTGGAGCGGCGCCACGACGGTGACGAGCGCAAGAACCGCAAGCACGCTGGCACGCCCGACCGTTCCCATACGGCTGCGCCGCTGGACCATGATCGGATAGGTGCTCTCGTGTGATGGTGCCGACGTCGCGCTCGGCTGCGATGCGCGGGCAGGGAGGGGGGAGGTACAGGCCGCCGGATCATCGGCGGCGGATAGTTCGGCTTCTGCCGCCCGTTTGCGTTCGGCGGCGCGCTCCGCGTCACGACGCTGGCGCCGTGTCATGGGCTGTTCGGCCACGCGTTGCCTCCAGAGGTAGTGCTCCCGGCCGCCGTTGCAGGCGACCTGTCGCACTGTAACGAACCGTGATGTGTCCGTACCAGGACGACGGTCACATCAGCCGCGATCGCGCCGTTGGTACTCCTCACGCTGCATGGCGTCGTGCACCTCACCGACGAGTTCCTCCAGGATGTCCTCCAAGAAGACGACGCCGAGCGTATGTCCGGCCGCATCCTCCACACGGCCCAGGTGCGCGCCGGAGCGCTGCATGGCGGCCAGCACGTCCTCGACCTCGTCGTCGGCGTGCACGGGAACGAGCGCCCGCACCCGCCACTCGGGCACGGGCTGACTGCGTTCGTGTCCCTCGGCGTACAGCACATCCTTGAGGTGGAGGTAGCCGACAATGCCCGCGCTCGGTGTGCTGGCGGATGCGTCGGTGTTGACCGCGGTTTCCTCGGGGGCCGAGTCGGCGGCCGCTACGACCGGGAAGCGGGAGTAGCCGGTGGAGGCGACGGCGTGTTCGAGGTCCTCCGGGGTGCATCCTGTCGGGAGGGTGACCAGGGAGTCGACCGGCACCATGACACTGCCCGCGGTCTCCTCGGAGAACTCCAGGGCACCGGACAGCAGGCCGGTGTCGTCCTCGAGCACTCCCTCGGCGGTGGAGCGCTCGACGATGGAGGCGACCTCGGCAACGTTGTAGGTGGCCGAGACCTCCTCCTTCGTCTCAACGCCGCACAGGTGCAGGACGCCGTTGGCGAAGCCGTTGAGGGCGGTGATGACCGGCCCCAGCAGCCGGGAGAGGCGTACCAGCGACGGCACGATCCAACGGGCGGCGGTTTCGGGGGCGGAGATGGACATGTTCTTGGGCACCATTTCCCCAACCACCACGTGCGCGTACACCACGATGACCAGGGCGAGAACCACGGCAATGGCGTGGGCTCCGGCCGCACCTACGCCGACGCGCTCCAGCAGCGGTGCGATGAGGTGGGCGATGGCGGGTTCGGCGACGACGCCCAGTCCGGTGGAGCAGACGGTCACGCCGAGCTGGGCGGTGGCGAGCATGCGAGAGACGTGCTGGAGCGCCCACAGGGCGGTGGCGGCGCGCCGGTCACCGGCCTCCGCGAGCGGTTCGAGTCGGGCGCGGCGCGAGGAGGTGACGGCGAACTCGGCGCCAACGAAGAAGGCGTTGCCGGCCAGCAGGGCCACGGTCGCCAGCAGGGCGAGCCACGTGCTCATCGGGTCGGCTCCTCTCCTCCGGCTGCGTCGGGGAGGGTCGGCCCCGTGGTCTGCCGCCGCGGGTCGGTCAGCGGGTGAACGCGCAGGCGGGTGATGCGGCGTCCCTCCATTGCTTCCACGCGCAGCACCGCCTGGGGGGTGGCGACCTCATCGCCGATGTCGGGGATGCGCCCGAGCTCGGTCATGACCAGGCCGGCCAGGGTCTCATACGGGCCGTCGTCGGGCACGCGCACGCCGGCGCGGGCGGCGAGTTCATCGGGGCGCAGCCATCCGGGCACCAGCCAGTCCCCTGCGGAGTCCGCGTGGGCACCGGAGCGGCGGCGGTCGTGCTCATCGGCGACGTCACCGACGATCTCCTCAACGGCGTCCTCCAGGGTGACCACGCCGGCGGTTCCCCCGTACTCGTCCACAACCAGTGCCATCTGACTGCCGGTGTCGCGCAGCTCCACCAGCAAAGAGGCCAGCGGCATGGTCTCCGGAACTCGCCGCGCGGAGGTCATGAGGGAGGAAGACGTCACGGGCACCTCGGCGCGCCGCTCATAGGGGACGGCGATGGCCCGGCGCAGGTGCACAATGCCGAGCACGTCGTCGCTGTCGTCACCAATGACGGGGAAGCGGGAGTGGCCGGTGGCGCGCGCCAGGGCGACAACGCGGTCGGCGGTGTCTTGCTCGGTGAGGGTGTGCAGGCGGCCGCGGTCGGTCATCACGTCAACGGCGGTCAGCTCACCCACGCCGATCGAACGGGTCAGCAGGGCAGCGGTCGAGAGGTCGAGGACGCCCTCCTCGGCGCTGTGACGCACCAGCGCGGCAAGCTCGGAGGCCGAGCGGGTGCCGCTGATTTCCTCGGCGGGTTCGATTCCCATGCGTCGCAGCACCCGGTTGGCGGTGCCGTTGAGCACTGCGATCACGGGCTTGAGCGCTGTGGAGAAACCCATGAGGAAGGGGGCCACGGTGCGGGCGGCCAGCAGCGGGTCGGACAGGGTGGCGTTCTTGGGGATGAGTTCGCCAACCACCATGGAGAAGGCGTTGACGATGATGAGGGCCGCGGCGGCGGCCACCCCGGCGGCCACGGACTGCGCCAGCCAGGTGGACATGAGATTGGTCAGGAGGGTGGCCAGAGCCGCCTGCATGGTGTAGCCCAGCAGGATGGTGGTCAAGGTGATGCCAACTTGTGCACCCGATAGGAGGGTGGACAGGCGCCCGAGGGCCCGACGGACCCGGGCGGCGCCGCGATCGCCGGCAACGGCGCGGGTCTCAACCGTGGAGGGGTCCAGGGCCACCAGCGAGAACTCCCCGGCCACGAATAATGCGGTGCCGGCGGTCAGCACAACGCCGACCGCGATCATGAGCCATTCCTTCACCGGCGGCCTCCGCCGAATGTTGGCTGGGGCTCAGGATGAGGGTGGTCGGAATCGGATCCGGATCGGGCGGGGCGTTGGCGCACCCGGCGAGCATGTCGTCGCATAGTAGCGGCACGCTATCACCTCGACATGCCCCCGCGCGTGTGCGCCTGGTGCGCGGCGGTCCGATGCGGCGATGGCAGGATGGTTCCGGGCGTTCCCGGCCGGACCGGGAACGTGCGCGGCGAAGTCGAGTACCGAACAGTCACGGCAATGAAGGAGCGGACCGGGTAGCCATGGATGATGTGAATCTGTGCTTCATCGGCGATGAGTTGATCTCCGGCTATGGGGACGCCCGTGCCCTGGGATGGACCGGCCGGGTCATGGCGCGCACGCCCCGTGAGCTCGGCGTCATGTGGAACACGCTGGCCGTCCCGGGTGAGACGACGGCGCGGCTCGCCGAGCGGTGGCAGGGTGAGGTGGCCCGGCGCTCCACGCCCACCGGCATCAACCGCCTGGTCATCGGTTTGGGAGTGGCCGACGTCGTCGCCGGCGTCTCGCACGCTCGTTCCCGTCTGGCCGTCGCCAACGTGCTGGATGCCGCCACCAGCGAGCACCGATCCTGCTTCGTGGTGGGGCCGCCGCCGCTGCCGGGCGCGGACCCCGACGGCACCGCTGCCCTGTCGCGTGCCGTCGGTGAGGTGTGCCAGCGGCGGGGAATCCCGTATGTGGAGACTTTCGAACCGTTGCGCAACCACGATCAGTGGCTCACCGACGTCGCCTCCGAGGGCGGACGGAATCCGGGCCAAGCCGGCTACGGCCTACTCGCCTGGCTGGTGCTGCACCGCGGCTGGTATGAGTGGCTCGGAGTTCCCAAGCCGCGGTGAGGAGCGAGGCGGGCAGGCCGTAGCGGGCGGATCGTGGTGGCCGAGTTAGCCGACCGGGTGCTTCGAGGTGCGACAGCTCCGGCCCGGCGGGTACGTCCGGCGGCTCAGGCGACGCTGTAGACGCGGATGTCGGGGTCGGCCTTGAACAGGGGCTTGAGGCCGGGGACAACCTTCGTGGTGAACAGTTCGCTGCTCAGGTACGCCTGTGCCTGCTCGGCGGTCTCGAACCCGTGGAGGACCTGAACGTCCTCGTCGCGGACCAGGAGCTCCTTGGAGACGGCGCCGGGAATGGTGTCGAGGAACTCCTGCTTGTAGTCGGAGTAGACCTTGGCACCGGCAGCGCGGTCCGCGGCGTCAACGGTCATGGTGATCTGGAGGTAAGCGGCCATGGTGGTTCCTTCGTATCTCTCGCTGAACACGGGACTGTGCGGCACCGCCGCGCCCCGCCGACAACAACGCTAGACAGCGGGCGACGCAGCCGGTAGACGATCCTTGCTCATACGGCCATAACCTCGTGTCATGGCTAAGCGGGTGGCGCCGCGGGCGGAGTCCCTACTGTGGGCGGCCCGGGGATGCGAGCGGTTGCGTGTTGGTCGAGCTCGACGACGACGCGCAGGGTTACCACCACGCACGCGAGCTTGGCGTCACGCACACGACTTTGCGTCATGTACACGAGTTTTAGAGATATGCGGGTGTTGGGTCCGTGCAAAGCTCCAAAACTCGTGTCTTTGAGGCAAACACGTGTTCATGACGCCAGTGGCGGACCCTACGCGTGGCGTCGGAGACGTCCTGGATACCCTGGATGTCTCGCTCGCTCCTGGGCTGGCCAACCCGTATGTGCTTGCGCCGCTGTAGGTCAGGAACGTGTCGACATCTGTGAGGAAGGCCCTGGCCCTCGCGGATATTGCCGGACTGCCGGGCGTCGCCCGACTGAGGCAGTCGGAGCGCCGTGACTCTCGCGGGCATCGCCACCGCGCTGCGAGACTAACCCCGGCTTTCCCAAGACTTAGCTGACCCTCAGCAACTTCAACCGGTTTCGGTACGTTATTAGTGCCGGTTTCGGCACGTCATTAGTGCCGGTCTCGGTGAAGAGGGGCGGGGTGCGTCGGCGACGAGCAGGTCGACGAGCTTCGTCAAGCGCGGAGCCGCCGCCGAGGCGGGATCCCAGATCGCCTCGTAGGAAATCGTCACGGCGCGCCCCTGCTCATCCATCAGCGTACGGTGAGGCGCTTGCGGATCGGAGAGCCGGGACAAAGGCAGGATCGCCGACCCGACTCCCATTCGCGCCCATTCCTCTAAGACGTGGTAACTGGCGGCCTCACCGGCGAAAGTCCGCATGGCCAGGCCACGGTCCGCGAATAGTCCGCGGGTGAACGTCGTCAAGCCGCAGGTGTCCGGCACGAGGATGAGGTCGACGTCGGTGAGCTCGCGCACCCGGGCGCAGTCCGCGCTACCGGCCGGTGCGGCCGCGAGGCTGCTATCCGTTGCCGGTTTCGCGGCCGGGGTGGCGGAGGCCTCCACGAGCACAACCGGCTCAAAGGTGATAAGCCGGTGCCGGTACCGGTCGGCCGGGAGCACCGCGGGCACCAGAGCCAGATCGAGCTCGCCCG
The DNA here is from genome assembly GCF_032465695.1 of Actinomyces sp. MRS3W. Taxonomy (NCBI): domain Bacteria; kingdom Bacillati; phylum Actinomycetota; class Actinomycetes; order Actinomycetales; family Actinomycetaceae; genus Actinomyces; species Actinomyces sp. MRS3W. The sequence continues at coordinate 5,846 of NZ_JAWDJJ010000334.1, read as the reverse complement.
CATCCACCAGCCGCCGCAGATCCGTGAGGTCGGCCTCACGCAGGATGAGGTCGCCGGGGCCGTCGTCCCGAGCATCGCCAAGCTTGGTCGCGGCGGCACGAACCCGCGCGACGAGAGCCGGCGAAATGAGTGGGGACACACCAACACGCAGCGTCGGAACCGTGGATTCTCGACGACGCTGGGCGGCGGCGCCGACGGCATCCAGGGCGGCGACGGCGTCGTCAATGAGCGGCAGCAGCTCCCGGCCGGCGGGCGTCAAGCCGGTACCGCGCGTGGAACGAGTGAAGAGCTTCTCCCCCAGCGCGGCCTCCAGCCTGGCGACCGAGTGAGATAGGGCGGGCTGCGACAGCCCTAGCACCCGGGCCGCGCCGCTGAAGGAGCCCTCGCGGCGCACCACGCTGGCATGCCGCAGTCCCTCGGCGCTGAGACGGTCATTCATGTGAGCCATTGCCTGCATCGTAATTGCGCGTGGGGCCCTGACGCACTCAGTCCTCAGCTCACTCGTGACGGGACGACGCCCAGCGGAATCTCACCATCGCTCCCTATGCTGGTACTGCGCAGCTCCTGGAACGGTGTCCCAAGGGCGGGCACCGTCAGGGAGCGAACCGAGAAAGGAACCGCACATGAACTACACCGCGGAAGCCCTTGACCAGGTGATCGAGGCCACCGGCGCGACGTATACCCAGGCAAAGCAGGCTCTCATTGACGCCGATGGCAACGCCGAGGCGGCCATTGCCGCCTTGCAGGCCAACTTCCCGCCGGACGCACAGCCCGACACGGAATCGACCAAGCTCGACGATCTCAAGGAACGGCTGACCAAGATCATCAAAGACGGCAACGCACGCAAGGTCGTCGTCAAGCGCGACGGTGAGCTGCTGGTCTCCGTCCCCCTCAACGTGGGCCTCATCGGCGGCATTGTGGGAGTAGTCACCGCTCCCGTGGCAGTCGTTGTGGCCGCCATCGCCGCCTACGGCTTCGACTGCACCGTAGAGGTTGAACGCAGGGACGGCTCTACCGAGGAACTCGACTGAGCACACGTAGCGCGGGCACGGCGCAGAACAACGGCGGCCGATCACCGAAGTGACCGACCGCCGTTTTCAGTCGTGGGTGCGAACGCAACCCGGCTCAGGCGTTGGGGCGCTTGCCGTGGTTGGCGCTGTTCTTGGCGCGTGCACGACGCTTACGACCGCGCTTGCTCATGGGTGCCTCCTCATATGGTGATGGTCCGAATCCGCCCCGAGGGGCACGGAACGCCCGGTATCTTCCCACACTGGTCGGGGGCGCGGCCAGCCGACCGCGTGATTACGATGGTGAAGGCAGACACAGGCTGCGAGCGCGCGCCCGCAGCCGGGGCGCCGACGCCGCCGCTCATCTCGCGGGCCAGAATGCCGGCCGCGTTGAAAGCACTGCTAAATGCTCCGCTCGATGTGCTGCTCAATGCGCTCGGTGCGCACCACCGTGGTCCCGACCCGAGTGGTCGAAGTACTCACCGTCGTCGTGGAGGTGATGCGGGCGGTCGACAGGTAGCCCAGGACTCGGGCGCGCAGCCCCGCCGGGGCCTGCTCGGCGCAGCGGGAGCGGACGAGCTCACGCAGGTGCCGCTCGGCGTCGGCCTGGCGGGAGCAGTGCTCGCAGGAGGCGACGTGCTCAGCCAGGCGGGCCTCAAGGTCCTGGTCGCACTCGTGGTCGAGGAAGCGCTCCAGGTGGGCGCGGGCCTCAGAGCAGGAGCAGGGTTCGGTCTGGTCAAGGTTGCCCATTAGTTCTTCTCCTCGTCGCTCGTGTAGCCCAGCTGGCGGGCGTGGTCGGCAAGTAGTTCACGCAGCTGCCGCCGCCCGCGGTGCAGACGCGACATGACGGTGCCGATAGGGGTGTTCATGATGTCGGCGATCTCCTTGTAGGAGAAGCCCTCAACGTCGGCCAGGTAGACGGCCAGGCGGCGCTCCTCGCTCAGTTCCCCCAAAGCGGCCTTAATCTCCTCATCGGGCAGCTCATCCAGGGCCAGGTTCTCGGCACTGGGGAGCCCCACGGAGTCGTGGGAGGCAGCCCGATGCAGCTGCCAGTCCTCCACCGCGTCGGCGTCGGACTGCAGCGGCTCGCGCTGCTTCTTGCGGTAGGTGTTGATGAAGGTGTTGGTCAGGATCCGATACAGCCAGGCCTTGAGGTTAGTGCCGGGCCGGTACTGGTGAAAGGCGCCGAAGGCCCTGGCGTAGGTGTCCTGGACGAGGTCCTCGGCGTCGGCCGGATTGCGGGTCATGCGCAGGGCGGCACCGTAGAGCTGGTCGAGGTAGGGCAGGGCGTCGGCCTCGAAGCGAGCCGCGCGCTCCTCGGCCGACTCATCGGCCGGGGCCCGGTCAAGCTCGTCGGGATCGACCGCATCCGCAGGTGTCTGGGCTGCGCCGCGGGAATCCGCCGGGCTGTGCTTGTCTGTGTCCGTCATCGTCCACGAGCCTAGCCTGCCGTAACCGGCAGTGCGGCGCAGTCCCACACCCGATGCGGGCAGGCTCAGGGCCGGAGCGGCACCCGGGGCAGTCTCCGCGACCATGCCGAGCGTCGCGTCCGCGGTGAGAGTGGAGGAAGCAATCATCGCCGGGTTTAACGGCACGATCCGCCATCTCATTCCCGAGCGCCTGAAGTACTGGCAGTAGGCGGCGCCGTGCGCGAGGATGGTGCCATGGACCTATTGCGCACCTTCGCCCGCCCCGCGCTCGCCGCGCCCTTCGTCGTCGACGGCGTTGACGCCCTCGCCCGGCCCAAGCGGCATGCGGAGAAGTTCGAGAAGGTACAGCCGGTGTTGGAGAAGGCGGGGCTGCCCCCGGTGCTGCACTCCGATGCCGAGCTGCTCACCCGCCTCACCGGTGCCGTCAGCGTTCTGGCCGGCCTGGGGCTCGCGACCGGCCGAGCACCGCGCAGCTGTGCGGCCGTGCTGGCCGCACTCAACATCCCACTCGCCCTGGTCAACCACCCGGTGTGGGCCGTCAAGGGCCAGGACGAGCGCAAGCAGGCGCTGTCCGAACTGATGCGGTCCGTCGCCGTCGGGGCGGGCCTGGCACTGTCCGCCGTAGACCGCGAGGGGCGCCCATCCCTGGCCTGGCAGCGGAAGAACCGCAGGGAGCAGCGGGCAGCCCTGGAGGCCGCCGTGGCGCAGGTACGGTCCGAATACGAGCCCGCCCCGTCCGCCTGAACCCGAACCAGCTCAGCCCCCGTCGGCTTCCCGCTCGGGAGGCGTTCCCGGCTCGACAGGCGTCCGGCGCCCGGCCTCCGGGCTGTAACCGAGTGCCGGGCGGGAGCCCGCGCTACGCTCGTAGCCGGAAAGACCCCGCCCGGCAGCGCCGGGACCAGCCGGGGACCGCACCCGCGCTTGTAGGAAACACGAAGGAAGACAACCGGTGACCGACCAGAACGCCCGCCCCACCGCCCCCGTCATGACCGACGACATCATTTACACGCTCACCGACGAGGCACCCCGGCTGGCGACCCGTTCCCTGTTGCCGATCATCAAGGGCTTCACCCGCGCCGCCGACGTGCGCGTGGGCACGGCGGACATCTCGCTCGCCGGCCGTATCCTGGCGGCCTTCGGCCTGGCCGACGACGACCTCGCCCGGCTTGGTGCCCTCACCCGGGAGCCCACCGCCACCATCGTCAAGCTTCCCAACGTCTCCGCCTCCCTGCCCCAGCTCAAGGCGGCCATCGCCGAGCTGCGCGGCAAGGGCTACGAGCTGCCGGACTACCCCGACGAGCCGGCCACCGACGCCGAGCGCGAGGTCCGCGCCACCTACGACGCCGTCAAGGGCAGCGCCGTCAACCCGGTGCTGCGTGAGGGCAACTCCGATCGGCGCGCCCCCAAGGCCGTCAAGGCCTACGTCCGTACCCACCCCCACTCGATGGGCGCGTGGAGCCCCGATTCCAAGACCCGCGTGGCCACCATGGAGGACGGCGACTTCCGCCACAACGAGCGCACCGTGGTGACTCCCGAGGCCGGCACGGTGCAGATCCGCCTGGTTCCCGCCGACGGCGGCGAACCCGTGGTGCTGCGCGAGGAGCTCGCGGTCACCACCGGGGAGGTACTCGACGGCACCTTCATGTCCGCCCGCGCCCTGGATGAATTCCTCACGGGGGCGGCCGCCGCCGCCAAGGCCGACGACGTGCTGCTGTCGGTGCACCTCAAGGCCACCATGATGAAGGTCTCCGACCCGCTCATCTTCGGGCATGTGGTGCGGGCCTGCCTGCCGACCACCTTCGCCGGCCACGGCGACGCTCTGGCCGCGGCGGGCCTGCGCGCCGAGGACGGGCTGGCCTCGATCCTGGCGGGCCTGGACGCCCTGCCCGAGGCGGAGCAGATCCGCGCCTGCATCGACGCGGACCTCGCGCGCGGCCCGCGTTTGAACATGGTGGACTCCACCCGCGGCATCACCAACCTGCATGTGCCTTCCGACGTCATCATCGACGCCTCCATGCCCGCCATGATCCGGGCGGGCGGCAAGCTGTGGGACGCCGACGGCGGTCAGGACGACACCCTCGCCGTCATCCCCGACTCCTCCTACGCCGGCGTCTACCAGGCCGTCATCGAGGATTGCAAGGCGCATGGCGCCCTGGACCCGCGCACCATGGGCTCGGTGCCGAATGTGGGGCTCATGGCCCGCAAGGCCGAGGAGTACGGCAGCCACGACAAGACCTTCCTCATCCCCGCCGACGGCACCGTCGAGGTGGTCGTCACCGCGGGCATCGGCCTCCCCGTCGGCACGGTGCTGCTGTCCCACGCCGTCGCGGCCGGGGACATCTGGCGCGGCTGCCAGACCCAGGACGCGCCCGTGCGCGACTGGGTGCACCTGGCCGTGGTCCGGGCGCGCGCCACCGGGGCGCCGGCCGTGTTCTGGCTGGATCCCGAGCGCGCCCACGACCGCACCATTGCCGCCCTGGTGGAGCGCTACCTGGCCGATGAGGACACCGATGGCCTGGACATCCGCATCCTCGATCCGGTGGCGGCCACTCGCCTGTCCCTGGAGCGTGCCCGCCGCGGCGAGGACACGATCTCGGTGACCGGGAACGTGCTGCGCGACTACAACACCGACCTGTTCCCCATCCTCGAGGTGGGCACGAGCGCCAAGATGCTCTCGGTGGTGCCGCTGATGAACGGCGGCGGCCTGTATGAGACCGGTGCGGGCGGCTCCGCCCCCAAGCACGTGCGCCAGCTGCTTGAGGAGGACTACCTGCGCTGGGACTCCCTGGGTGAGTTCCTGGCCCTGGCGGAGGCGCTGCGGCATGTGGCGCAGGTGAGCAATAACGCGCGGGCCACCGTGCTCGCCGACGCCCTGGACGCGGCCACCACCACGCTGCTGGAGGAGGAGCGCTCCCCCGCCCGCCGACTGGGCGGCATCGACAACCGCGGCTCTCACGCCTGGCTCGCCCTGTACTGGGCGCGCGAACTGGCGGCACAAACCGCCGACGCCGAGCTGGCGGCCCACTTCGCCCCGGTGGCGGAGCGTCTGGGCGAGGTCAATGACACCGTGCAGGCCGAGCTGGTGGCCGTGCAGGGTCACCCGGTCGACCTGGGCGGCTACTACCTGCCCGACGATGCCCTGGCCGACGCCGTCATGCGCCCCAGCGCCGCGCTCAACGCCGTCGTCGACGCGCTGTGAACGCAGCCAGCCTCCCCGCCTGGTCCGCCCCGGCAGGGCAACGACGGCGTCCAGCGGCCCGGGCGCTGGTTGTGGCCGCGGTCGCCGACTCCCCGACGAGGCTGCACGGAGCGCTGCGCTCGCGCGACACCGAGCTTATGGCCGCCGCCCTGACCGCACTCGGGGCACGGGTGGACTGGGCCGACGCCGCGCTGGAGATCGTCCCCGCGC
>NZ_JAWDJJ010000333.1:0-11015 GCF_032465695.1 Actinomyces sp. MRS3W | reverse complement strand
CGGCTACACCGGTGGGCTCGTGGCCAGCGGCAAGATCGCCGGGGTACGCATGGATTTGGGGGCGGAGGGCTTCGTCATCCGCGGCGACGCCATCACGCAGATGGTCGACGCGCTCGGACTGGAGGTGGTCGGGCCGTCCGGTGGCGGTGCGCGGCTGTTCCTGCCACCGCCGGGCGAGGTGTCCGCTCACGCCACCACTGCGCGCGCTGCCGAGGAGGACGCCGACGGCGATCCCGCCAATAGTGCCGGGCCGGACCCGGCACGCGGCTGGCGCCTGCACCGCTTCCTGCGCGACGCCTTCCTAGGCATCCCCGCGAACGCCCGCGCCGACGACGTCGTCGCCATCATCGGCCCGGCCGCCGCCGCGCGGGCGGCCCGCGACAGCGAGCTCGACGGGCGGGTGGGCACCGGCCCGGAGGACCCGGCCGACCTGGCCTCCTTCGTGCGCACCCGCATGGGCGACGCGGTCCTGGACCGGCTGGTGCGCCCGATCGTGGCCGGTATTCACACCGCCGACCCGGCCGACCTGGCGGCGGACACCGTGGCCCCCGGCCTGCGGGAGGCGACCGCACGATTGGGGTCGTTGCAGGCGGCGGTGGCCGAGCTGCTGGAGCGGCGCCGGGCGCGGCGGCGCGGCGGTGGCGCCGCCGACGTGACGGTGGCGGGCGGACTGTTCTGCCTCACCGATGGGCTGCGCGGGGCGATCGAGGCGGCCGGCGGCGAGGTCCTCACCCGTACCGGGGCGCAGTGGTTGCGGCCCGCTGCCGACACCACAGGCGGCTGGGAGGTGGGCATCGCCCCGACCACCCGCGGAGCCACGCCGTCGGCGGAGCCGGTGGCGGCCGGGCCGGAGCGGGTGGTGCGCACACCGCGAGTGGTGCTGGCCTGCTCGGCGGGCGCGGCGCTACGACTGCTCGCGGGCGCGCCGGGGGTGGACACGGCGTTGGAGGTGCCGGTCGGCTCCCCCATTGCCCGCTTCACCCTGGTGGCCCGCGCGCCGGGGCTGGCGGGGACGCCGGTCGGCTCCGGGCTACTGGTGGCGCCCGCACCCGCCGGGCAGGCGCCGGTGCGGGCCAAGGCGCTGTCGCACCTGTCGGTCAAGTGGCCATGGATCGGCGAGCAGTTACGGCAACTGCACGGGACCGAGGCACCGGACGACATTCATGCCCTGCGCCTGTCCTACGGGCGGCCGGGCGAGCCGCGCCCGCAGGTGGAGCTGGCCGACGCACTGGCCGATGTGGAGGTGCTCACCGGTGTGCGCATCCGCGAGGAGGACGTCATCGACTCCATGCTGGTGCGGTGGGACGGCACCCTGCCGCCGGTCACCCCCGCCTACCGTGAGCGCACGCGGCGGCTGCTGGCCGAGGTCGAGCCCCTGGAGGGGCTGGCGGTCACCGGGGCATGGGTGGCCGGAACCGGTATTGCCGCCGTCGTCGCCCATGCCCGCGAGCAGGCGGCCCGACTCACCGCGGCCGCCCCGGCACCGGAGGGACGCGCATGAGCGGCGCCCCATCATCGAAGCGGACCGTGCGCCTGGGCACGCGCGGCTCGGCGCTGGCGGTAGCCCAGTCCAGCCAGGTGGCGCGGGCCATCACCGCCGCCTCCCAGCGCATCGGCACCGACCTGGAGGTCGAGCTGGTAGAGATCCGCACCCGCGGCGACGTCGATGCCACGCCCCTGACGCGGCTGGGCGGGGTCGGGGTCTTCGCGGCGGCCCTGCGCGAGGCGCTGCTGGAGGGGCGTTGCGATCTGGCCGTGCACTCCTGCAAGGACCTGCCGACCGCGCCCGTGCCCGGACTGCGGATCGCCGCCTTCCCCGCCCGTGAGGATCCCCGCGACGCCCTGTGCACCACGGGCGGGGTGGGTCTGGCGGACCTGCCCCCCGGGGCACGTGTGGGCACGGGCTCGCCGCGGCGCGCCGCGCAGTTGTTGGCCGTGCGGCCGGACCTGGAAGTGGTGCCCGTGCGCGGGAATGTGCCCACGCGGCTGTCCCGAGTGGTCGGTGCGGTGGTGGGGGCGGACGGCCCGCTTGGTGCCGTGCGCGAGCCGGACCTCGACGCCGTGGTCCTGGCGCTGGCCGGCTTGCGGCGTCTCGGCCTAGACGACTACGCCACCCAGGTGCTGGCGCTGCCCGCGGGAGGCGGGGTAGGAGCGGCGGGAGCTAAGTCGGCCGGGCCCGCGCAGTCGCCCGCGCCCGCGCCGGTTATGGTGCCGGCGCCCGCGCAGGGGGCGCTCGCGCTGGAGACGCGGGCCGAGGCCGGCGCCGACCCCGGTCTGGACGCCACGCTGGCCGCCACCCTCGCCGAGCTTGATGACGCCTCCACCCGTGCGGCCATCACCGCGGAGCGCGCACTCATGCGGAGGTTGGAAGCCGGCTGCGCCGCACCGGTCGGGGCCGTGGCCGTGCCCGCGACGCTGGCGGACGGGCGCACCGGGCTGCGACTGGACGGGGTGGTCGCCGCCGTCGACGGGTCCCGACTGCTGCGGGAATCGGCGACCAGCAGCTGGGCGGATGCCGCCCGGCTCGGGGATGCGGTGGCGACAGCGCTACTGGAAGCCGGCGCGGCGGAGCTCGTCGACCTGCACGCCGCGGCGCCGGACCGGGGCCGCCGGGAGGCGCCGTGAGTGCTATCGGCCCCGAACAGCCCTGCCCCGCGCACACCGCGGATGCTCGCCCCGCGCCGCCAGCCTCGGGCACCGCGCTCGCGGGGCGACGCGTGCTGCTGCCGCGCGCCAAACCGGACGACGCCATCGCCGCCGCGCTGGCCGCGGCGGGCGCCGAGGTGGTCTGCGTGGGCGTGACCCGGGCCGTTCCCGGGCCTGCCGGTCCCCGGGAGCGTGCCGCCGCCGCGCTGGCCGCGGGCGAGTACGCCTGGGTGGTGGTCACCTCGGCCCGCACCGTGGAGTTCTCCAACGTCGGCGCACTGCGCGCACCCTTGCCCCGGCGGACTCGGATTGCTGTCGTCGGCCAGGCCACCGCGCGGGCCATACGGGAGCGGTTGGGCCGGGAGCCCGACCTGGTGGCGGCCGGCAGTGGCGCCGCGCTGCTCGAGTCGCCTCCGCTGCGCCGTGGGCCGGACGCGTCCGGCCGCCGCCTGCTGCTGCCGGGGTCGGCCCTGGCGTCCCCGGCGCTGGCCGAGGGCCTGAGCGGTGCCGGCTGGCAGGTCGATGCCGTGGCCGCCTACACCATGGAGCCGGTCCCGGCCACCGAGCTGCCGGAAAGTTTGGCCAGCGACTGGGCTCGCGGCGACTTCGACGCGGTGGTGCTCGTAGCCGGTTCCTCAACCCGGGCATTGATGGCACTGGTGGGACCGCCACCGCCAGCAACCCGCGTGGTGGCGATCGGCCGCCCGACCGCGAAGGCCGCCACCGCCGCGGGGCTGCAGGTGGACGCCATCGCGGCCCAGCCGACTCCCGCGGCCATTCGGGACTCCGTCCTCGGCATCCTGACCCTTGGCATCCTGGCCCCTGCCGCCCCGTCCCACCCCACCGCACCCCTTCACCGAAACCGGCACAAGTAACGTGCCGAAACCGGCACTTGTAACGTACCGAGACCGGCACTAATGACGTGCCGAAACCGAGCGATATGACGTAGGCCGAGCCGCGGCCACCCGCACCTGACTCGCAAGGGCCCGCGGGAAGCAGCCGCCGCACCCGCGTAGCGTTGCCCGTAGCCCTTCCCGACGGCACCGGCCCGCACCTCCGAGGAGACCACCATGACCACAACCACCCCCCTACCTGACCCGCGCGACCCAGCCACCTCACCGGCCGCTGACCTGCTCACCTCGCGGGGCGTGCCCGCACCTGCCGTCCCGACCGTTCGTCCCCGCCGTCTGCGCCGCACTCCGGCTCTGCGGGGCCTGGTGGCTGAGACCCGCATCAGTCCCGCGCAGCTGATCCTGCCCGCCTTCGTGCGGGAGGACATTGACACCCCGCAACCGATCGGCGCCATGCCCGGCGTCGTCCAGCACACGCTGGACTCCATCCGCCGCGAGGCCGCCGCCTGCGCCGAGGCCGGGGTCGGGGCGATCGACCTGTTCGGGGTCCCCGCCGCGCGCGACGAGGTGGGTTCGCAGGCGTGGGCCGAGGACGGCGTCCTCAACCGGGCCGTGGCCGCGGTGCGCGCGGAGGTGGGGGACGCGCTGGTGGTGTGCGCGGATACCTGCCTGGATGAGTTCACCAGCCACGGCCACTGCGGCCTGGTGCGGCCCGAGGGGGACCCGCGCGCCGGCGAGATCGACAATGACTCCACGCTCGCCCTTTACCAGGCGATGGCGGTCTCCCAGGCCGAGGCCGGGGCGCATATGGTCTCCCCCTCCGGCATGATGGACGGGCAGGTGGCAGCGATCCGCACCGCCCTGGACGCCACCGGCCACGACGACGTCACCATCCTGGCCTACTCGGCCAAGTACGCCTCCGCCTACTTCGGGCCCTTCCGGGAGGCGGTCGGCTCCACCCTCAAGGGCGACCGGCGCACCTACCAGCAGGATCCCGCCAACCGCCGTGAGGGGCTGCGGGAGGTCATGCTCGACGTCGAGCAGGGCGCGGACGTGGTCATGGTCAAGCCGGCCGGGCCGTATCTGGACGTACTCGCCGACGTGGCCGCCGCCAGCCCGGTGCCCGTGGCCGCCTACCAGGTCAGCGGCGAGTACGCGATGGTGGAGGCGGCCGCCGCCAACGGCTGGATCGACCGCGAGCGCGTCATCGCCGAATCACTGCTCGGAATCGTGCGCGCCGGCGCCGACTGCGTGCTCACCTACTGGGCACGCGAGGTGGCCGAGGGCCTGCGCCGCTGAGAGTCGGCGGAGCCTCACCGGGCGTTCCCAAGCCGGCACTCGCGTCCGGCTCTGACCCTCTAGGCTCAGAGCTACCACCGCCGTCGACCCCACAGGAGCATTCATGTCCGCACACGTCCCCACCGACTCGCCCACGAACACCGCCCTGTTCGCCGCGGCCCGCGCCGTGATTCCGGGCGGGGTGGACTCCCCGGTGCGGGCCTTCGGCTCGGTGGGCGGCGCGCCCGCCTTCATCTCCCACGCCCGCGGCGCCCACGTGGTCGACGCCGAGGGGCACGACCTGGTGGACCTGGTCGGGTCCTGGGGACCGGCGCTACTCGGGCACGCACACCCGGCGGTGGTCGAGGCGGTGCAAGAGGCGGCCGGCCGGGGGCTGTCCTTCGGGGCGCCGACCGCCGCGGAGACCGAGCTGGCCGAAGCCGTGCGCCGCCGGGTTCCGGCCGTGGAGCGGCTGCGGCTGGTGTCCACCGGCACCGAGGCGACCATGACGGCGGTGCGGCTGGCGCGCGGGGCCACCGGCCGCGACCTGGTGGTCAAGTTCGCCGGCTGCTATCACGGGCACAGCGACGGCCTGCTGTCGGCGGCCGGGTCCGGCGTCGCCACCGGCGGCCTGCCGGGGTCGGCGGGCGTGCCGGAGGCGGTGGCCGCGCAAACCCTCGTCCTGCCCTATAACGACGTCGCCGCCCTGGAGGAGTGCTTCGCGGCGCGCGGGGAGGAGATCGCCGCCGTCATCACCGAGCCGGCGCCCGCGAACATGGGCGTGGTGCCGCCCGCACCCGGCTTCAACGCGGCCATCCGCCGGGTCACCGCCGAGCACGGCGCCCTCATGATCGCCGACGAGGTGCTCAGCGGCTTCCGCGTGGGGCCCGCCGGATTCTGGGGGTTGGAGGCGATTGGCGGCTGGACGAGCACCGATGCGGCGCCCACGGGTTCCGCCGTCCCCTCCTGGCCGGGCGGCGTCGACGGGCGGGCGACCGGCTGGCGGGACCGTGCCGCCTGGGTGCCGGACCTGTTCACCTTCGGCAAGGTGATCGGCGGCGGCATGCCGCTGGCCGCGGTGGGGGGCCGCGCCGAGGTCATGGAGCTGCTCGCGCCGGTTGGGCCCGTGTATCAGGCGGGCACGCTCTCCGGCAATCCGCTCGCAACCGCGGCCGGCCTGGCCACGCTGGCCCTAGCCGACGACGCCGTCTACGCCGCCGTCGCGCGCCGCGCCCACGAGATCGGGGACGTCGTCGGCGGGGCGCTGGCAGCGCAGGGCGTACCGCACCGGGTGCAGTACTCGGGCTCGCTGTTCTCGATCATGTTCGGACCGGACGCTGAAACCAAGGGCGTGGGCGACTATGAGTCTGCGCGGGCGCAGGAGGCGTGGCGGTTCGCACCGTTCTTCCACGCCTTCCTGGACGCGGGGGTGGCCCTGCCGCCCAGCGTGTTCGAAGCCTGGTTCGTCTCCGCGGCACACGGCGACGCCGAGGTGGAACGCATCGCCGCCGCCGCGCCGGCCGCCGCCCGGGCCGCGGCGGCAGCGCGGCCCGATGAGGGTTAAGGGGCGGATCAGGGTGGTCCCGGATACCGGCGGACGGCGACCTTCGGCAAGCTGAAGCCATGACACAGCAGCGACCCTCGGGCTCCTACGGCCACCGCGACTCCTTCTCCCAACGCACCGAGTCCTGGCGCTCGCAGCTGCCGCGCCGCTCGCACCGTCGACTCATCGCCGGCGTCTGCGGTGGCCTGGCCGAGCACTGGGGCGTCAGCCCCACGCTGGTGCGTCTGGCAACACTCGCGCTGGCCCTGCTGCCCGGGCCCATGTGGGTCGTCTATGCCATCGCCTGGATCCTCATGCCCGGCCCGTATGGCCGGTGATGTTGGCGCTCACGCACTCGCCGCCCTCTCGCCAGCAATCTCGCCAGATGCCCCCACGCTCATCCCTCCTCACCGAAACCGGCACTAATAACATGCCGAAACCGGCACTAATGACGTGTCGAAACCGGCACTAATGACGTGTCGAAACCGGCACTAATGACGTACCGAAACCGGCCGCATCGGCGTCAGGCGCTCGTCGGCAACGCTGCGATCGCTGCCTCGTAGGCGGCGACGTCGGCGTCGGCGAAGGCGCAGATGACAATCCGCAGGGTGGAGTCGGGGTGGGCGGCCAGCCAATCGGTGAGTACGCGCAGCACGAGCGGCGCCGCCTCGTCCTTGGGGTATCCGAAAGCGCCGGTCGACACACTGCACAGGCCGACCGAGTCCAGACCGGCCCGCTCGGCGGTGTCCAGCACCGACCGGTAGCTGGAGGCGAGCTGATCTCGCTGCTCGGCGGTGGGGCGGCCGTCCTCGACGATCGGGCCGACGGTGTGGATGACGTGTGCGGCCGGCAGGTGGTAGCCGCCGGTGAGCAGCGCTCTGCCCGTGTGCTCCGGCGTGCCGCTACGCGAGTCCATGTAGGCGGCGCATTCGGCGCGCAGCCCCGGCCCGGCGACGGCGTGGATAACGTTGTCGATGCAGGCATGTCCGGGGACGCGACAGCCCAGCATCTGCGCGTTGGCAGCGTTGACGATTGCACCGGCGCGCAGCGTCGTGAGGTCGCCGCGCCACAGGGCGACGTGCTCGCCGAGCGCGCCGGTCACGCCGTGGGTGATGGCCAGCGTGGGCAGGGTCAGGGCGTCGGGGGCGCCGGCGTCGTGCACCCGCTTAGAGGCCTCGGCGGCGAGCATCTCATCTAAGTCCTCACGGACGTCGTCGTCGGGAATCTCGCGGGGCGGGCGAATGGTGAGCAGGCCGTCCAGCAGCCGCCGCAGCTCCACCGGTGGGAGTTCGGCGAGGGCGGCGGGCGGCGGGAATGCGGCGACGTCGCCGGCCTGGACGGCCTCGGTGGCGAAGTGCCGGGTGAGGCGGCGCAGGCGGGCGACGTCGGCGGAGGGCACATGCGACATGCACCCAAGGTTAGGTGCAGTCAGCGTGTGCGGTTGGCGCCAGAACTCAGCTCGCGGAGTAGTTCTGGGCCGAGAGGAACCAGCTCTGCTGCTCCAGGCGCTGGGTGTAGTCCTCGAGGATGCCGGAGGAGGAGGGGTCGGCCTCGTCGACGGCGTCGTGGATGTCACGCAGGGTGGTGACGACGGCGTTGATAGCCGAGACGATGTAGTCAACGGCGTCGGCGGTGATGACGGCGGCCTCGGGAGCCTCCGGAACGGTGGTCTGAGAGGCGACGGTGGCGGGGCGACCGTCGGGCCAGGCGTTGATGGCGCGCATGCGCTCGGCGAGCTCGTCGGAGCCCTCGCGGGCGATGTCGACGACCTCGTCGAGGTTGAGGTGCAGGTCGCGGAAGTTGGGGCCCACCAGGTTCCAGTGGACCTGCTTGCCGACAAGGCTGAGGGCGGTGATGTCCACCAGGGCGCGCTGCAGGTCGGCGGCGAGAGTCTTGGAGGCGGCGAAGGCCGGGATGACAGCTGGGTTCTTGACGTTCTTGCTCATGGCTAGGAGTTTACAATCGCGACACTTCAAGCGGAAGGTCTTATCGCTTATAAGGGAACCTGAGGGATGGCCGAGTCTCTCGCGCCGCAGAACTACGCCCGACGTCACACGTTGCAGCGTGCGGCGTCGGGCGCGTCGGGCGGTTTTTCAGCGCGGGGCCAGGCGATATCAACCCGCCTATGCCGACATGACATGCGGGTCCGGGCAGACGCGCCCCGCGCGGCGCCCGACGGGGCGCCGCGATCCCAACGTGGCGCGAACCTCTGGCCTGTGCCCTCAGCCCTGGGCGGGGACGGCGGCCTCCTCCTCGGCGATCTTGCGCTTGATCTCGTCCATGTCGAGCTCGCGCACCTGGGTGATGAGGGAGTCCAGCGCCTTGGCGGGCAGGGCGCCGGCCTCGCGGTAGACGAGGACGTCGTCGCGGAAGACCATGAGGGTCGGAATCGAGGAGATGCCCAGCGCACCGGCAAGCTCGCGCTCGGCCTCGGTGTCGACCTTGGCGAAGGTGATGTCGGGGTTGTTCTCTGCGGCCTTCTCGAACACCGGCGCGAAGCGCTGGCACGGGCCGCACCAAGAGGCCCAGAAGTCGACGAGCGTGATGCCCTTGCCGCGGACGGTCTGGTTGAACTCGGCGCCGGTGATGTTTGTCGGGGCCATGGGGCTTCCTTCCCAATCGGATGGCTCGTGGTGTTGTCCGCCGGGCACGCGCTCGTGCGGCGGGGCGGGGCACTGGTGCGATTCAGTCGCCCCTCCGGAGGTGCATCCAGCACCGCCGGCGACTGGGACAACCGTCCTAGGCGACGAGGTATTCCGGCATCCACCCACAATCTCCAACGCGCGCCGTCGCCCCACCCCCGGCGAGAGCGACGCGGAGCCCGGTGCTGCCGCATAACCCGGTGCTGCCAGCAGCCCGTGGCGCGGCAAACCCGAAGGCATCTCCCCGGGCGCGCCCAGGCCGGCTTCCTAGCGTCGTCGTACGGAACAGGATTCCTCAGCGATGTCAGGAGAACCAATGTCCGACACCATCTACCGCCCCTACGAGCCCCACGACACCGAAGGCGTGCTGGCGATCATCCTCGACGCCTTCCACGTCCGCCGCTACGCCCCGCGCCCCTACCTGGAGCGCTCCGCCGCGGAGGTGGTCTTGTCCGATTGTCTGCTCGCCTCCACCTATACGCGGGTCGCCGTCGACGACGTCGGCCGGGTCCTGGGCGTCATCATGGGGAGGGTGGAGGACGAGCCCCACCTTCCGGCCCGGCCCCTCGCCCACGCCCGCAAGCTGTCGGCCATGGCCTGGCTGGCGACAGCGGGGTTGCCGCAGTGGCACACGCTCAAGCAGGCATACGGTTTTGAACGCCGCTACGCCGAGCTCCGCAGCGATGTGCTCAGCACCGGCGCCGCGGCCCTCACCGACGAGATCACGCTCTTCGCCACTCATGCGGCCGCCCGCGGCCGCGGCGTCGGCACTCACCTGTACGACGGTTTCATGGAGCACCTGCGTGACCACTCGCGTACGGACTTCTTCCTGTACACGGACTCGCTGTGCAACTACCAGTTCTACGAGCGTCGCGGCATGATGCGCGCCGCTACCCGTGATCTCGAGCTCGACGTCGAGGGGCTGCCGAGGCGGGTCGGCGTGTACCTGTACGCCGGCGCGGTCCCGGGACGTCACTAGCCTCGGTACCTCACAGTGGAGCCCGGGACGACGGGGCGTCCGGATGCCGCGGCAGTGGTCGTGCCCTCAGGCTACTGTTCCGTGCCGCCCCATTCCACGGCCACGAAGCCCTCACGCTCCGGCCCGGGCACCAGCACCTGCGCCGGAACCGACGACTCCGGAACCGCAGAAATGACCAGGTACACCCGGATGAACGTATCCGGGGCGAGTTGCTGTCCCTCGGAAGCGAAACGGTAGCGGGCCACCGTGGCGAACCAGTCACCGGCGAACGTCACCAGGCAGCGTCCGCGCGCGGCGATCCGCGGCCCCCCAGTACGTGATGAACTCCGCCGCCTCCCGCTGGTTGAGTCCCAGCACGGCCAGCTTGTCCTCCAGGAACTCCACCTCTCGGCCGGCCTCAACCACGAAGCCCTCGGTCGGGGTGAAGGACCGCGCATTCACGCCCTCCCAGAACAGGTACGGGTACTCCCGCCCCGCAGCGTCGGTCAACTCCCCCGCAGGCGTAGCGGTCACCTGCCAGGTCGCCTTCGTGCCCTCCTGCTCCACAGCCGGATAGGTGTACGTCAGCTCCCCCGCATAGTCCAGGGTCACGTCCAGCCGCGTCACCTCCCGCGGATACAGGTACAGGGCCGGCTTCTCCGATGGCGCGAAGCTGCGTTCGGTCCGCCCCGCGGTGGGCTCCTCATCGGCATCCTCACCGATGCTGCAGCCTGCCAGCGCAAGCCCGAGCACACCACCCGCCATCACCAGCGCCGCCCGTCGACCAACCGGCCGACCCGACACACCACAACCAACAGAACCAACACGCGCAGCAACCACCATGACAGGCACCCCTTCATCTTGTCCATGAGTCGCCACCGGTACCCGTCGCATGAGTGCCGCCCGGGCGCCGACTCCACAACGGTATGGCGCGCTGCCGGCCGACGCCATGGGTGCCACTACCCACACCGATAAGCCCCGGCGACAGCAGTGACCTCGACCGGTCTCGGCACGTCATTAGTGCCGGTTTCGGTGGTCATTTGTGCCGGTTTCGGCATGTTATTAGTGCCGGTTTCGGTGAAGGGGCGGGCGGGGAG
>NZ_JAWDJJ010000332.1:0-36492 GCF_032465695.1 Actinomyces sp. MRS3W | reverse complement strand
ACCCGCCCCGATGCGCTCGCCCGGCTGGTCGACGTGCGGGGATACGACGCCGAGGCCCTCACCGCCGGCGCTGCCGAGTGGCTTGCCTACCGCGACCAGGCGGCGGCGCTTGCTGCACTGCGGCGCTCGCGGCCTGGCGGCGTCAAGGCTCCGGTGGTGCTGCTGGAGGCGCGTCGGTACTACGACCCCGTCAGGCGCAGCGTGCTGCGCGCTGCGTTTCCCGCCGCTCGCTGGGTGTCTCTGCCCAACTCCCGGCACTTGGTCATGGTCGATGCGCCCGAGCGGATTGCATGCGCTGTCCAGTTGCTGACTCGTCCCTGATACCGGGAACCTGTGCTGCATTTGAAAGTTGAGTGGAATAGACTCAAGGTTGCGTCGGTTGAGGCGTGCAGAACTCCGGACCGGTTTCAGTCCGGGCATCCACGTCAAGGAGGTCCCATGGACACCAACTTCACTACTCGCTCGCAGGAGGCCATCTCCGGCGCCATGCAGGCCGCCGCGGCCGCCGGCAACCCGCAGGTCGACACCGCCCACCTGCTGGCCGAACTACTCGGCCAGGCCGACGGCGTCGCGGCCGGACTACTGGCCGCCGTCGTCACCGACCCGGCCGCGCGCCAGGGCATTGGCGCAGCCACCCGCCGCGTGCTGACTTCCCTGCCGGCCAGCTCGGGCTCCTCCGTCGCCCAGCCGCAGCCCTCCCGTGCCTTCCTCGCCGCCCTCGAAGCCGCCGGCACCGAGGCCAAGAACCTGTCGGATGACTACGTCTCCACCGAGCACCTGCTCATCGGCCTGGCTGCGGGCAACGCCTCCGCCGACCCCGTCGCCAAGATTCTGGCCGACGCCGGGGCCACCGCCCCGAAGCTGCGTGAGGCCCTGCCGCAGGTACGCGGCTCCGCCCACGTCACCTCCCCCAACCCCGAGGGCACCTACAAGTCCCTGGAGAAGTACGGCACCGATCTCACCGAGGCCGCCCGCGAGGGCAAACTCGACCCGGTCATCGGACGCGACGCGGAGATCCGCCGGGTCGTGCAGGTGCTGTCCCGCCGTACCAAGAACAACCCCGTCCTCATCGGTGAGCCCGGCGTCGGCAAGACCGCCGTCGTCGAGGGGCTGGCGCAGCGCATCGTCGCCGGTGACGTCCCCGACTCCCTGCGCGGCAAGCGCATCGTCGCCCTGGACCTGGCCGGCATGGTTGCGGGTGCCAAGTACCGCGGCGAGTTCGAGGAGCGGCTCAAGGCCGTCCTCAAGGAGATCAAGGACTCCGACGGCGAAATCGTCACCTTCATCGACGAGTTGCACACCGTCGTCGGCGCGGGCGCCGGTTCCGAAGGGGCCATGGACGCCGGCAACATGCTCAAGCCCATGCTGGCCCGCGGCGAGCTGCGGCTGGTCGGCGCCACCACGCTGGACGAGTACCGCGAGCATGTGGAGAAGGACCCCGCCCTCGAGCGCCGCTTCCAGCAGGTGTACGTGGGAGAGCCCTCCGTTGACGACACCGTCGCCATTCTGCGCGGCATTGCCCCCAAGTACGAGGCGCACCACCAGGTGACCATCTCCGACGGCGCGCTCGTGGCCGCGGCCACCCTGTCCGACCGGTACATCACCGGCCGCCAACTGCCCGACAAGGCCATCGACTTGATCGATGAGGCCGCCAGCCGGCTGCGCATGGAGCTGGACTCCAGCCCCGTCGAGATCGATGAGCTGCGCCGCCGCGTGGACCGCATGCGCATGGAGGAGTCCTACCTGGCCGACTCGCTGTCCGACAAACGCGGGGGCGGCGACTCCGACCCCGCCGCCGTCGAACGCCTGGAGCGGCTGCGCGCCGAGCTGGCCGACGCCTCCGAGAAGCTGACCGCCCTCAACGCCCGCTGGGAGGCGGAGAAGGCCGGTCACAACAAGGTCGGTGAGCTGCGCGCGCAGTTGGATGAACTGCGCACCAAGGCGGACCTGGCCGAACGCGAAGGCCGCTTCGAGGAGGCCGGGCGCCTGCGCTACGGCGAGATGCCCGCCCTGGAGAAGCAGATCCGCGACGTCGAGGCCGCCGACACCACCGTCGTCGGCCCGGACGGGGTCGAGCGTGAAGGCGCCGCCCCCGAACCGATGATCGCCGAGAAGGTCGGCCCCACCGAGATCGCCGAGGTTATCTCCGCCTGGACCGGCATCCCGGTCGGCAAGCTCATGCAGGGCGAGCAGGCCAAGCTGCTGCACATGGAGGACGTCATCGGCGAGCGACTCATCGGGCAGAAGACCGCCGTCGCCGCCGTCTCCGACGCCGTGCGCCGCTCCCGTGCGGGCGTGTCCGACCCCGACCGCCCCACCGGCTCCTTCCTGTTCCTCGGCCCCACGGGCGTGGGCAAGACCGAACTGGCCAAGGCCCTGGCGGACTTCCTCTTCGACGACGAGCGCGCCATTGTGCGCATCGACATGTCCGAGTACTCCGAGAAGCACTCGGTGGCGCGCCTGGTCGGGGCCCCTCCGGGGTACGTCGGCTACGAGGAGGGCGGCCAGCTCACCGAGGCGGTGCGGCGCCGTCCCTACTCGGTGGTGCTGCTGGACGAGGTGGAGAAGGCCCACCCGGAGGTCTTCGACATCCTGTTGCAGGTGCTCGACGACGGTCGGCTCACCGACGGTCAGGGGCGCACGGTCGACTTCCGCAACACCATCCTCGTGCTCACCTCCAACCTGGGCAGCCAGTTCCTCATCGACCCGCTGCTGTCCCCGGAGGAGAAGCGCAACGAGGTGATGACGGCGGTGCGGGCGGCCTTCAAGCCGGAGTTCCTCAACCGGCTGGACGACACGCTGATCTTCGACGCGCTCACCAAGGAGGAGCTCGGCAAGATCGTCGACATCCAGCTGGCTCGCATGTCCGAGCGGCTCCAGAGCCACCGGCTCACACTCACGGTCACCGACGCCGCCCGCGAGTGGCTCGCCGACGAGGGCTACGACCCCTCCTTCGGGGCCCGGCCGCTGCGCCGCCTGGTCCAGCGCGAAATCGGGGACAAGCTCGCCCGGATGATTCTGGCGGGCGAGGTCCTAGACGGCCAGGAGGTGCTGGTCGACGTCAGTCCCGAGGGTGTGCTCGCCGGATTGGCGCTCACGGCGCGCGGCGAGGCATGGGCGCCGTCGGCGGCCACGCCGGTGGCATAGCCCGCGGCCCGGCTGCGGTGACCTCGCACAGCCGGTCGGGCCACGGCAGGTGGGCCCGGACATCCTGGTGGTTGTCCGGGCCCGGCTTGTGGAAGGTGCGAGAATGAGGCCATGGCCGGCCACAGCAACACCTCGCCCGTATCCGCTTCCGGTTCCGGGGGCGCGCGTTGGCGCGGTCCGGGGCGCCCGCCGGCCGGGAGCGAGAACAAGCACGAACGCATTCTCAACGAGGCCGTGGCGCTCTTCGGCGCCCACGGCTACGCCGGCACGTCGCTCGCCGACATCGCCGCGGCTGCGGAGATCTCCAAGGCCGGGCTCCTGCACCATTTCGCCTCCAAGGAGGCGCTGTTCGCGCAGGTGCTTGAGCGGCGTGATCGTCAGGATCGGGCGAGTCTTCTGGGCGACGAGCTCATGGACGACCCCTGGGCCCTGCTCGACTCCTTCGTTGCGCTCGTGGAGCACAACACCCACCACCGCGAGCTGGTGGCGATCTACACCGCGACCACCCCCGCCGTCCTCGACCCTCACCATCCGGCGCACGCCTGGCTGTCCCGCCACCTGGAGACCTCGGTTGCCCAGGTGGAGGAGAGCCTGGAACGGGGCAAGGCCGCGGGAACGGTGCGTGCCGAGGCCCCCTCCCGGCTCATTGCGCGTTCCCTCATGGCCCTGAGCGACGGTTTGCAGATTCAGTGGCTGTGCTCGACGACTCCCGGCACCGCGGCCGCCGAGAATGTGCGAACCGGGATGGTCGATGAGGTGCGCCTGTACGTCGACGGCTTGAAACAGCAGTGGCGGATCGAGCCTGCCGGCGCCTAGCCCGTGCCGCTGCGCGGTGGCGCCGGTTCAGCGATGCAGAGCACCCATTTCGTGCACGCGGTCGGTGAAGATGCCGGTGACTCCCCAGTCGAATAGTTCCTGCGCCCGCTCGCGGGAGTTGACGGTCCACACGTTGACCCCGTACCCCAGAGAGCGGATCTCCTCGACCCGTTCGCGCGTGAGGTAGGCGTCGCTCGGGTTGACGGCCACGGCGCCCAACTGCTCCACGTAGGAACGCCAGTCGTCGGTCAGCAGCCGGGAATCCGTGAGCAGCGCCAGGTCCGTTCCCGGGCGGCGCTGCCGCATCCGCTCCAGCAGCAGCGGGTTGAAGGAGGACACGATGACGTCGGCGCCCGAGCGTTCGGCGTGACGGTCGAGCCGGTCGGCGACGCCGTCGACGAGCCTGCGGCAGGCGACGGCCCCGGCCTGGCAGGACTTGAGCTCCACATTGACCGCGAGCCCGTACTCGGCGACGACGTCGAGCACCGCGTCCAGGGTGGGCAGGGGCTCCCCGACGTAGGGGTGAGTTCCGTCGTCGGCGGTGAACCACGCGCCGGCGTCGATGGCGGCCAGGTCGGTGGCCGCCAGGTCGTAGTACGAGCCGGTCCGGTTCGTGGTCCGGTCGAGCCGGGAGTCATGGATGACGATGAGGGTGCCGTCGGCGATGACGTCGACGTCGAGCTCCACCCACTGCGCCCCCTCCTGTGCGGCCCGGCGGAAGGCGGCGACCGTGTTCTCGGGGGCGAGGGCGGCAGCGCCGCGATGGGCGAGGACGGTCCGGGTGCCGGGCGGCACCGGTGCGGGCGAGGGGTCAGCGGGGTAGGCGCGTGGACGAGGCATGCTCATAGCCCGATCCTGGCACCGGTCCTGCGCTTGGAGAGGCCACGAAATGCCGGCCCGCAACCACAAGCAGACACCGCACGCCTGCCCCTTCACCCAAACCGGCACTAATGACGTGCCCAAACCGGTCAAGTCTTGTCAGTCCCGGGAGACGGTGCCCCTGTCAGATCCCCGACTCGTTGCCCACTGCTCGCACCAGCTCGCCGGGCGCTGCCGGCATGCACCCTCTTAGGCGCAAGCGGTGTCGATCCCCGCACAACTGGTCCGTTCCCCACCCGTGTGCAGGCGGTCGTCATCTGAGACGGCTGTTGGCGTGAGCAACTACTACGCCACTTCACCGACCAGTACGCCGGTTAGGGGTCTGCTGAAGGCCTCGGAAGCCTTCAACAAACCCCCAAGTGGCGTAGCAAACCCCGAACAGGCGTAGTAGACACAGCCACGAGTCCAGCGCCAACCGCCAAGGCACAGTCATGGGCCACATGCCCACCATCACGCGACAAAGCCTCGGCCGACACCCCGAGACTTAGCCCGCCCTCAGCAACTTCGGCCGGTTTCGGCACGTCATTAGTGCCGGTTTCGGCATGTTACTTGTGCCGGTCTCGGTGAAGAGGGTCTGGGAGGCTGACCGGGGGCGGCGTCCTCACACGTCCTCGCGGTAGGTGTCAGCGACCTTGCGGGTCCGCAATGCTGCTGGTGGAACGGCAAAAAAGGAGGCCCCGCGCCATCGGCGCGGGGCCTCTGTCGGACCTGGGGGCGCGGTCCCTGAAACGCGTCAACCCCATACGCGCCGGCATGTCATCAGAGTCCCTGAACCTCCTCGATGCCGCGAGCGTTCCGACGAGCTCAATCATAGGACAGCCCGCCTGGTTAATCCATCCCAAAATCACCGGATTTATGCGGGAGAACGATTACGGATGGGTTGCGGTTGTGCGGGTCCGCTCCCGAGTCCGCATCTCGCATGCGGTACCGCAAGGTCGTTCGCATCCCCTCGGCTACCACGTGACCGGCCTGGGCGGCGGTCCCAACCGATCTCGATAGGGCACGGGAAAACCGGTGCGCCCCAGGTAACCCATAGGCGCCGTCAACGCAGCTGTGCCAGGATCATCCCCATGGACTCTACGGCCAACCCGGGCAGCACGGCGGAATTCACGGCGACGACGGATGTGGACGCGCGCTCCGCCTTTCACTTCCACTCCGCCTACGACCAGGGCTTCGCGCGGGTCGCGGCCGTCACCCTGCCCGTGGTGCTGGGGGATCCCGCGGCCAACGCTGACGCCGTCAGCGCCAAGGCCCGCGAGCTCTCCGACGACGGCGTGGCGCTCGCCGCCTTCCCCGAGCTCACGCTGACCGGCTACTCCATTGATGACCTCCTCCTGGACGACCTGCTTCTGGCCAACGTCCTGGCGGCCCTCGAGACCATCCGGGCCGCCAGTGCCGAACTGCTGCCCGCGCTCGTCGTCGGGGCGCCCCTGCGGGTGGGCAACCGCCTGCTCAACTGCGCTGTCGTCATTCAGGGCGGGGCGGTGCGCGGCGTCGCTCCCAAGTCTTATGTGCCCAGCTACCGGGAGTTCTACGAGACCCGGCACTTTGCCGCCGGCGACGGGCCCCTGCCCGAGGCGATCCTGCTGCCCGGGGTCGGCCCCGACGACGACGGCGCCCGCGTGCCCCTCGGTGCGCAGCTGCTGTTCGACGTCGAGGATGTGCCGGGCTTCACCTTCCATGTCGAGGTCTGCGAGGACATGTGGGTGCCCGTGCCGCCGTCGTCGCTCGCGGCGTTGGCCGGCGCCACCGTCCTGGTCAACCTCTCCGGCTCCCCGGTCACCGTCGGCCGTGCCGAGGAACGCCGACTGCTGGCCCGCACCTCCTCATCCCGCGGCCTGGCCGCCTACGTGTACGCCGCAGCCGGGTCGGGCGAGTCCTCGACGGACCTCGCCTGGGACGGGCAGACCTTCGTCTACGAGAACGGCACCCTGCTGGGTCAGACCGAGCGTTTTCCCGACGGGCCGCGCGCCACCGTCGTCGACGTCGACCTCGAGGGCCTGCGCGCGGAGCGCCTGCGCCAAGGCACCTTCGACGACAACCGCCGCAGCCTGGAGCGCGCCGGGGCAGCACCGGAGGCTGCGACCGCCTTCCGCACCGTGGTCATCCCACGCACCGACCTAGCTGCGCCTCGCACGGACATTGGGCTGCGTCGCGTCGTCGACCGGTTCCCCTTCGTTCCGGGCGACCCCGACCGGCTCGCTCAGGACTGCTACGAGGCCTACAACATCCAGGTGGCCGCGTTGGTGCAGCGGCTGCGCGCCATCGGCAACCCCAAGATCATCATCGGCGTCTCCGGCGGTCTGGACTCCACCCACGCGCTCATCGTCGCCGCCCGCGCCATGGACCGGCTCGGCCGCCCGCGCACGGATATCCACGCCATCACCATGCCGGGCTTCGCCACCTCCGCCGCCACCAAGCACAACGCCCTCGCCCTGGCCCGCGCCCTGGGCTGCCACGTCGAGGAGCTCGACATCCGGCCCGTCGCCGAGCAGATGCTCGCCACCATGGATCACCCCTACGGGCGCGGTGAGCGCGGCCGTGAGGTCTACGACGTCACCTTCGAGAACGTGCAGGCAGGGTTGCGCACCGACTTCCTGTTCCGCATTGCCGGTGCTCGCGGCGGCATCGTCCTGGGGACCGGTGACCTGTCGGAGCTGGCGCTGGGCTGGTGCACCTTCGGGGTGGGCGACCAGATGGCGCACTACGGCGTCAACGCAGGCGTCCCCAAGACCCTCATTCAGCATCTCATCCGCTGGGTGGTGGCCGAGCAGATCTTCTCGGAGGAAGCCAGCCAGGTGCTGTTGGCCGTCCTGGCCACCGAGATCAGCCCCGAGCTGGTCCCCGCCACCGACGGCGAGCCGATTCAGTCCACCCAGGCGCGCATCGGCCCCTACGCTCTGCAGGACTTCACCCTGTGGTACGTACTGCGCCACGGTGCACGACCCTCCCGCATTGCCTTCCTCGCCGAGAAGGCGTGGGCCGACCCGAGCGTCGGCGACTGGCCGGCGGGATTGCCCGAGGAGGAGAAGGTCGCCTACACGCTCGCCGACATCCGCAAGTGGGAGCTGGTGTTCTTCCGGCGCTTCTTCTCCAGCCAGTTCAAGCGCTCGACGCTGCCCAACGGGCCGAAGGTCGTGGCGGGTGGCACCTTGTCTCCGCGTGGCGACTGGCGTATGCCCTCCGACGCCGACTCCGCTCCCTGGATCGCCGACATTGAACGCAACGTTCCAGTGATCTGAGGTCCGCCGCACGCTACTATGGGCTTCGTCATAGCCCGTCGCCATGCTCAACGAAGTGGCACTCCCTGTCGCATGAGGCATGACAGAGCGGCTCATGACACATGTCATTACCCTGTGCCGTCACCCTGGCGGCGTATCCACTGGCAGGAGCCCGCAATTGTCAGCATCAGTTGCAGTCATCGTTGCGGCCCACGGTCACCTGGCGGAGGAGTTGCTCAACTCCGCCGTCATGATCGCCGGACCGCAGAATGACGTCGTCCCTATCAGCTTCGATCCCGGCGAGGGGCCGGATGACCTGCTGGCCAAGTACGCCAGCGCCGTCGACTCCTCCGCATCCACCCAGTTCCTCGTGCTCGTCGACCTCCTCGGCGGCAGCCCCTACAACGCCGCCGCCCGCTTCGCCGCCACCCGCGACGACGCCGACGTCGTCACCGGGGTCAACCTGCCCATGCTCATTGAAGTGCTCGGCCGCAGACTCACCGGGGGTGACCTGACCGAGCTCGTCGACGTCGCCAAGGCCTCCGGTGTGGCCGGCGTCAAGGTGCTCTCCGAGATCTTCACCCCACCCGCCACCACCGATTCCGACGACGACGAAGGAGACGAGCTCTGATGGACATCAAGCTGCTGCGCATCGATTCACGCCTGGTTCACGGCCAGGTCGCCAACAACTGGGCCGGCTCGCTCGGGGCCGAGGCTATCCTCGCCGTCTCCGACGGCGCCGCCAACGACGAGCTGCGCAAAACGCTCATGCTCCAGACCGGCGGCGGCAAGGTCAAGGTGCATGTGCTCACCGTCGCCAAGGCCGGGCGGGTCTACAAGAACCCCAAGTACGAGAACCTCAAGGCCGTCATCGTCGTCGAGACTCCGGCCGACATTGTGCGCCTGCTGGACCTGGGCATCCAGGCGGACGAGGTCAACGTCGGCGGCATGACCTTCAAGCAGGGAACCAAGGCCCTCTCCCAGGCCGTTTACGTCTCCGATGAGGACGTGGAGGCCTTCAAGGAGATCGACTCCCGCGGCATCACGCAGTACATCCAGCAGGTCCCCTCCTCCGGTCGTTCCGGCCTCATGGAGGCGCTGAAGTCCAAGGGCTTCATGAACTGAGCCCACCGGGCTCTTAAGCGACTTAATCCCTCATTTGTCCCTACAGGAAGCACTCCTATGCATGACATCGGTGCTGTCCAGATCATCCTCGTCACCCTCGTGGCCTTCCTCGCCGGTTGCGACTCGGTTCTGGACGAACGCATGTTCTATCGACCCATTATTGCCTGCACCCTCACCGGCCTGGCTCTCGGCGACCTCAAAACCGGCGTTATGGTCGGCGGCAGCCTCGAGCTGCTCAGCCTCGGCTGGATGAACGTTGGCGCCGCCATGGCCCCCGACGCCGCGCTTGCCTCCACCGTCTCCACCGTCATCGCCATCGCGGGCGGGCAGAGCAGCAAGGAGGCTATTGCGGTGGCCGTGCCCCTGGCCGTTGCCGGCCAGGCGCTGACCATCTTCGTACGCACCATCAACGTGTTCTTCGCCCACCAGGCGGACCGCTTCGCGGAGAATGCCAATACGCGTGGCATTCAGATCATGCACTACCTGGCCCTGTCCCTCCAGGGGCTGCGCGTGGCCATCCCCACCGCCGCCGTCGCCGTCGTCGCCTCCGGAGACGCGGTGCAACGGGCCCTGGAATCGATTCCAGACGTCATCACCCAGGGATTGCAGATCGCCGGCGGATTCATCGTCGTCGTCGGCTACGCCATGGTCATCAACATGATGCGGGCGCGCAAGCTCATGCCGTTCTTCTTCATCGGCTTCATTTTCGCTCAATTCATGACCACCCTCGATACCGGCATCACCCTCGTGGCCCTGGGCATCCTGGGCGTGTGCCTGGCTCTCATCTACGTCCAGCTCAACCCCGAGTTCCACGAGTCGGTGCAGCTGCCGCGACCCGCTCCCGTCGCTGCGGGCGGCGGCTCCGGCGGCCTGGACGACGACCTGGATGACGAACTCGATGACGAGCTCGACTGACCGCGGCAAGGAACAGGGAAGGAAACACAACCATGTCCACTGACATGTCCACTGACACCGACGCCGCACCCGACACCGGGCGCATGCTCACCGACCGCGATCTGCGGAGCATGTACTGGCGCTCCACCTTCCTGCTGGGCTCGTTCAACTTCGAGCGCATGCAGGCCATGGGCTTCTGCATCACCCTCATGCCCGCGATCCGGAAGTTCTATCCCTCCAACAAGACCGAACAGGCGGCCGCGCTCAAGCGTCACCTGGAGTTCTACAACACCCACCCGTGGATCTCCTCGGTGGTCTTCGGCGTCACCGCCGCCATGGAGGAGCAGCGCGCCAAGGGCGAGGACATCGGCGACGACACCATCACCAACGTCAAGGTCGGGCTCATGGGGCCGCTGGCGGGCGTCGGCGACCCCATCTTCTGGGGGACCGTCCGCCCGGTGCTCGGAGCGCTGGGTGCTGCAATGGCGATGAACGGTTCCTTGCTCGGGCCGATCATCTACTTCCTGGGGATCAATATCATCCGCATCCTGGTGCGCTGGTATGGCCTCAAGTGGGGCTATGAGCGCGGTACCGCCATGGTCAGCGAAGTCGGCGGTGGCCAGCTCAAGCGCATCACTCAGACCGCCGCCATCACCGGTCTGTTCGTCATGGGAGCCCTGGTGGCGAGTTGGACGACCATCAAATTCCCCGGCATTGTCACCTCGGTGACGGCCGACGACGGCACGGTGACGCAAACCAGCTTGCAGGACATCCTCGATCAGCTGCTTCCCGGCGTCGCCGCCCTGGGCCTGACCTTCCTATGCATGTGGCTGCTGAATAAGAAGATCAACGCCCTGTGGATCATCCTCGGCATGTTTGTCATCGGCATCCTCGGCGCCTGGACCGGCTGGCTGGGCCTGTAGACACCCGCGCGCTGGGGCCGCTTCTCAACCATGAGCGGCCCCAGCGTGATCGGGTTGTGATCTGCGGACGCATCCGGTTACGGTGACGCCATGATTATTGTCTGGCGCGGTTGGGGCGGTGTCGCCGCTGCATTCTTCTTCCTGGGGGCCATGTGCGGCGCCATGGCAACCAGTGTCACCGAGAACGGCTCACTCGTGATGCTGAGCTTCGGCCTGGGCTTCCTCGCCTTCGGCGTCGCCGGGTGGCTGCTGGGCCACCGGCTCAATGTCACGCGGCCGACGCAGGAGATCGACTCCCACGTTCGTGCCGTCGAAACGGAGTTGTGGAATCGCGTCCAGACCGGTGTTTTGCCGGTTGCTGCGGGCGTGCCTGCACCGCGCAGTGCCGAGGAGGCTCTCCAGCAGGTCGGCTATCTGGTGGCGCAGGAGCGATCCCGCGCTGAGCAGGCGCTGCGCAACCGGCACACCCTGTTCTGGGTGCCGATGCAGTACTGGGGCATGATCGAGATGGCGATCGGCGGGGTGCTCACGGTAGTAGCGCTCACCCGCCTCATCCTCGGCTGAAATTCCGCCGATTGTCCGACACGGCGCCGCCCCGCTATCAGTAAACTGTTACCTATCGCATATTGTGGCTTGGCAGGAGAGATACGTGCGCCAACTCATCGCCACTGATCTGGACGGCACCGTCCTGTTCGACCGGCGGGTCTGTCCCGCCGACCTGCGCGCCATGCAGCGCTGGCGCGACGCCGGCAATCTGCTCGTCGTCGACACGGGCAAATCCGTCTTCGCAACCCGCAACACCCTCACCTCCGCCGGCCTCGACTTCGACTACGCCGTCACCTTCACCGGCGCCGTCCTCATCGACGGCGCCTACCGGATCCTGTCGGCCCGCTACCTGCCCGACGGCGTCGCCCACAGCATCGTCACCTCCCTGCAGGGAATCGACGGGCTCACCGTCTTCGGCACCACCATTGAGGCCGACCACATCCTGTCCGACACCTATCACGAGACCTCCCCCATCCTGGAGATCTTCCTGCCCATGTCGGTGGCGCAGATGCCCCACCACCGCTTCATCGGCGTGCCCATGCGGGTGCGCGACGACGTCGTACGCGAGCGCATCATGGCCGAGCTGACCGCACGCTGGGCGGATCAGATTGAGGTGGTCCGCAACCAGGAGTTCCTCGACGTCGTCCCCGCCGGCGCCACCAAGGGCGCCGGCCTGACCGAGCTGGTCTCCACCCTCACCGCCGTCGACGGCCCGCTGCCGGGCGAACGAATCGAGACCTGGAGCGTGGGCGACTCCTGGAACGACATCTCCATGCACGCCGTCGCCGACCACGGCATCTGCCTGCCGTGGTCCCCGCCGGAAGTCGTCGCGGCCTGCGAGCGGTCGGTGAGCTCCATGGCCGAATTGATCGATGGATTGCTCGGGGAGTCCCACGCCCGAAAGGAGGAGCGATGAGCAACCTCGGCAAGCGCGTGCGTGACTGGTTCAACGGAGGCGATCCGGACGGACGCGCCAAGCTCCGCAACTGGGCCCGCGGACACGATGGCCGTCCCGAGGGCTACACCTACGGCATGATGGGCCCGGTCATGGGGCTGTCGATCTTGGCGGCGTTGCTGTATCCGCTGACCCGGGGGTACGGCTCCGTCGTTGCCCTGGTACTGGCAGTCTTCCTGCTGCTGGGGCGCCATATGATCGAGCGGCAGGTGGCGCGCGACGTGTCGGATCTGCATGAGGCCGAGCGGCAGTATGCGCGCACCGCCAACCCCGAGTACCTCGACTTCACCGAGCTGCGGGCCGGCGGCATGCTGGAGGACAACAAGATGCTCACGCCCGATACCCGCGCCCGGCTGAGCGAGCGGATCGAGTGGGCGCGTGCGGAGAAGGCCAAGCGGGAGCGCCGTCGGGCTCGTCAGCAGCACAAAGCCGGGAAGACGGGGAAGAAGCCTGCCAGAAAGAGTGTCGCCCCGAGCACCGAAGGCGGCGCGGATTCGCTTCCGCCCGACGGCGATTCCTCTGGGGACGCGAGATGAGCGTCGTCGGCAGCGTGGGTCGTTACGTCAGGGGTGTCCTGTGGGATATGGACGGCACCCTCATCGACTCCCAGCCGTTCTGGAATGAGTCTTTCCGACGTCGCTGTGAGGCGGCCGGCGGCACCGTCACCGATGCGCAGGTTGCGGGTATTGAAGGCGCCTCCATTCGCCGCACTCATGAGCTCATCGCCGCCACCGGCGCTGCCAGTGGGGCGGCAGACCCGGCGGCGGCAGCAATCTTCGCCGGTATGGCCGCCGATGTTGAGGCCGCCGTCAGAGCGGACCCGCCCCTGGTGCCGGGCGCCCGCGAGATCACCCAGACCCTGCTGGAAGTCGGGCTCGCCCAGGCGATCGTCACCCAGTCGCCGCGCCCGATCGTCGCGGCGGTCGCCCACGCGCTCGGCGATGTCTTCGTCGGCGCCGTGACCGGGGACGACGGCCTGCCGGGCAAGCCCACGCCCGCCCCCTACGCCGCCGGGCTGCGACTACTCGGCCTGAAAGCGGATGAATGCGTCGCCGTCGAGGACTCCGCCACCGGCGCCGCCTCCGCCCGCTCCAATGACCTGCGCGTCATCCAGATCGGTGGGCGCAAGCACTTCCCGGCGGACCCCGGACTCGTCGTCGTACCGGACCTCAAGGCCGTGACCCCGCACCTGCTGCTGTGGGCGGAGAACTAACGGACTCGCGCCCGTTCACTCGCCGGAGAAGCGGTACACGTTGGTCTCCCGCAGCGCGAAGCCGGCGCGGCGGTACAGGCGGTTGGCTGCCTCGCGGCTGGGACGGGAGGTGAGGTCGACGGTGCGCGCGCCGATCGACTGGGCATAGGCCACGGCGGCCTCGACGAGCGCCTGCCCGGCACCCTGGCCGCGGGCCTCGCCGTCGACGACGACGTCCTCCACCCAGGCGCGCAGGCCGGTGGGGATGGTGAAGGTCGCCAGGGTCAGCATGCCCAGGATGGGGGTGGAGCCGTCAGCGAGCGGGGTGTCGGGGCGGAAGACGAACAGGTACACGCCGGGCTGGGCGACGAGCGCCTGGCACTGCTCGGCGGTCAGTGCCGGGGCGCTGCGGGACAGCTGGGGGATGAGGCGTTCCATCGCCTCGACGAGCTCGGGGGTGGACTGGGTGACGACGTCGACGCTCATGGGGACTCCTGAAGGTTGCGTAGGGATGGACCGTGTACGAGCGTAGCGGGCCGGAGGCCATTGGTGATGAATGACGAACGTGGGGTGCGCAGCATGCGGGCGGTGCGGGCCGGTATGCGGTGGGCGTGAGCCGACGAGCTATGCGGGGGTCGGGTCGACGATGACGCCCTCAACCAGCACCAGTCCGGTGAAAGTGTCCACGATCCGCAGGCTGAAGGGGTGGTCGACGATGAACTCGAGGGGCTTGTCCTCCTCCAGGGGCGCGGAGTCGCCAACGCCGATCTCGGTGAGGGCCGCGGCGACGGTGCCCTCTTCCTTGACCATGAGGCGCACCTGCTGCACCACCTGGTCGACATTCAGGCCCGTGTCGATGTGATCCAGCGAGTCCAGGGTCACGTTGAGGTCGGGGAACAGTGGCAGTAGGTCCACGGTCCCCGACTCCAGGTCGAAGGTGGGCAGGGCGAGTTCGACTCGTTTGCTGTTCTCGGCGTTCTCGGCCTGGCTGGTGGTCAACTCGGCGGTGGCCTGCGCCCACGTGCCCTCGGGCAGTTCGTCGAGGGCGACGCCGGCGTCGGGCAGGATGACGTCCATGACGAAGCGGTCGTGGTAATCCCCGTCATCTCCGGCGTCGCTTGAACCGGTTCCCGAGGCCTCCAGGTAGGGCATCCGCACCGCCTGCCAACGGTCGCCCTGGGCGTAGGTGAGGAAGAACTCGCCGTGCATGAGCCGGGCCTGGATCGTGGACCCGTCCAGCAGGGTGAAGTCCTGCTCGTAGGTGTCCTCCGCCATGAATATGTCGGCCCACTGAGCGGCGAACAGGAGGGCGTTTTGCAGAACGAGGCGCGTTTGCGGCTGGATCTCGACGCCGGACTCCTTAATGAGTCCCCCGGTGTGCAGCTTGGCCCAGGCATCGAGGACGGCCTTGGCGTCCTCGCGGGCGGCGTGTTCGGTGGTGGCGGCGTACCACTGCTGGGCGGCGTCGAGGTAACTCTGCTCCACCTCGGGGTCGTCGCCGACGAGCAGCACCCGGTTGGCGATGTGGAGGAGCGGATCGTTTGGGATCTGGTCGGGGTCGAAAGCGGCCAGCGTCGCCTCATCCGGGTTGTAGGCCAGCAGGCTGTTCTGCAACGCCGACCAGGTCAGGTCCCGCATGGTGCCGTCCGTGCTCGGGGCGGCGGTCGCGCTTGCGTCGGCCTCCTGCGTGCCCAGCAGGGCGTCCACACCCTGGCCGGGGGCGTCGCTGCCGGCGTAGAGCAGCGCAATCGCCAGGGACAGGCCCACCGGGCAGGCGAGTGCGTTGCCGCCGGGCTGATCGCGCAATTGCCGGCGCAGCATGGCCTCGCTCAGGGTGTGGCAGGCGGCGACCGCACTGCCCAGAGCGGGAGCGTCCTCGAGCGCGACCTGTTGGTGCTCGACGTCGGTATGGAAGGCGATGGCCTGGGTTGCCCCGTCGGCGCCGGTCATGGATGGCGTCGCCGACGCCGTGGACGGGGATTGGTTGGTGGAGGAGCCGCACGCGGCCAGGGTGGCCATTGCGGCGACGACGGGTGGCAGCGTCAGCAGGTGCCGTCGGGACACGTTGACAAGCGGCCGGCGCATGGGCTTGCCGTCGTATTCGAGGGGTGCAGGTGAAGCGTCGTTGCTCGCCATGCCGCTAGGCTAGTTCATCCTCGCCCGGTCCGCGTCCGGCCTCCTGACGCTGCCAGGGGAACGGCGCAGAGCCACGAGGACCTCGGCATGGTCGGTGTGGGGGAACATGTCGAACAGCCGCGCCCGGTACGGCTCCAAGGACGGCATCCGCGCCAAGTCCGTGGCCAGACTCGTCGGGTTGCACGAGGAGTACAGCACGTGCTGCACCCCCGAGCGCTCGATGCGTTCCGCCAACTCGGCGCCGATCCCGCGCCGCGGCGGGTTGACGACGAGCAGGTCCGGCGCCGGCCCGCTACCCGGATCCAGCACCGAGGCGTCACCGGACTCGAAGCGCACCTGCCGGTCGTCCAGCCGCATGAGCCTGGCGGCGGCCCGTGCGCCCGCGATCGCCGGCGCGGACACCTCCACCCCCAGCACGCGTCGGCCCGGCCCTGCCAGCGCCAGGGCGAAGCCCCCGACGCCGCAGAACAGATCCCACACCTGCAGCGGCGTCTGCGGGGCCGTGGACGCCGCACCGGGAACCGCGAGCGCTTCGTCCGCCCACCGGCGCGCCGTGGCGTAAAGCCGCTCCGCGATGGCCGTATTCGTCTGGAAGAAGGAACGCGTCGGCAGATACAGCGGCAGCTCCCGCGTCTCCGCCCGAAGCTCCCCTGCCGCGGGTGCGTCCTTCGTGCTGGCGGCGAGCTCCGGCAGATGCAGCCGCATGAGCAGGCGATCCTCGCGCGTCAGCACGATCTCCTCCGGGCCTTCGATAATGGCCTGGTGCACCGGCTGGATGTTGACGCTGAGCACGGCGAGCGTCGGCAGCGCCCGCTGCAGGCGAGGCAGCGCCGAGCGCAGGGCGTCGACGTGCCGGTGGCTGCGCAGCACGAAGCGCACCATGAGATCGCCGTCGGGGGAGGCGGTGACCAACACATACTTGAGCTCGCCGCGGCGCCGCGACACGTCGTAGGGCGTCAGCGAGAGCTCGGTGATGGTGCGTGCGAGCACGGGCAGGGCCGCCTCAATCTCCGGAACGTGCAGCGGGCACGTGCGCAGATCCACGCCGCGGCGATCGGGACCCAGCACGCCCAGCACCGGGTGCGCGACCGAACCGGTCACCACCATCTTCGCCTTGTTGCGGAAGCGCTCCGGCGCGCTCGCGACCGGCGGCTGCCAGGCCGCGGCCGGGACGGGGCTTGCGCCATCGGCCAGAAGCGCGGCGATGCGTGTCTGCTTGCGCTCCAACTGGGCGGGCAGCGGCACCGCTAGATACGGGCAGGAACGGCAGGAGCCGGCGTCGTGCAGCGCGCACAGCGACGCCGACGACGTCGGCGCGGTTCGAGCCGCATTCACGGGGGCATCCATGAGGGCATTGTCCGGCCCTGATCCGACACCGCGTCAACTCCGGGCCGGCCAGCAACTCCGGGCCGGCCAGCGCGTGAACCCGTTATCCGCGTGCCGCGCGGACCGTCCTTTCCCGACGAGTGCCGCTCACCGTCCCCTTCCGACGAGCGCCGCTCAGCGGCCGGCCGCAATCGCCTGCCTCTGCCCGGCCGACGCGCGGGGCCTCCGTGCGGTGCGCCGTCGGCACCCCGAACTGCGGCAGACTGTGATGCGTGAGTGACCAACCTGTGAACGATGCCCCTGCACGGCGCGCCGCCCGCCATTCCGCCGGCCCGGCTGCGCCCTCCGCGGCCGACCTTGCCGCCTACCGCGAGCAGATCGCCCGGTGGACGCCACGCACCGGCATCGGTACCGACGTACACGCCTTCGCTGCCCCCGACTCTGATGTCCCCTTGAACCTGGCCTGCCTGAACTGGCCGGGCGAGGTCGGCCTGGAGGGGCACTCCGACGGCGACGTTGTCGCCCACGCCTGCTGCGACGCCCTGTTGTCTGCGGCCGGACTGGGGGACCTCGGTAGCAACTTCGGCACCGCTGCCCCGCAGTGGGAGGGCGCCGCCGGCTCCGTCCTGCTGGCCGAGACCGCTAAACGGGTGCGGGAGGCTGGCTTCGAGATCGGCAACGTCGCGGTACAGCTCATCGGCTCGCGCCCGCGCGTGGCCGGGCGCATGGAGGAGGCTGCTGCGGCCCTGCGGGAGGCCGCCGGCGCGCCGGTTGCTTTCTCCGCGACGACGACGGACCACCTGGGCAGCCTCGGCCGTGAGGAGGGGCTGGCCGCCGTCGCCACCGCGCTGGTGTGGCCGGTGCCTCAGGCATAGGCGGGCAGCGTCCGCGGAGCCCCACACGCGGCTCACGACACCCGCGGTCCACCACTCGGAGGGTCGCTCTGCTTGGACTGCCCACGCCCGCTTGGACTGCCTACGCCCCGTTGGACTGCCTACGCCCCGTTGGACTGCCTACGCCCCGTTGGACTGCCTGAGCCAGCGGCTGAGACGGTCCAACCGCGCAAAAACGGTCCAACCGAGCGTTGGTGGTCCATCCGCGCAAAGACGGTCCAACTGGAGTTGCCAGCGCTCCGACTCGGTGCCGCACGGCCCGTCACATCGACCGGTTTGGGTACGTCATTAGTGCCGGTCTCGGCACGTTACAAGTGCCGGTTTCGCGTGTTATTAGTGCCGGTTTCGGTGAGTTGCGGCGGGACCGGCGCGGGCACCCTCGCCGGCCTCCTTGCCGCACCCGCTAGGCTGCGGGGGTGAGCACCAACTTCAATGACGCGCATCCCGCGCTGAACCTGCGGCTGTACGACACGGCGGCACGCGCCGTCGTGCCGTTGGCGCCCACCGTCACACCCGGCACGGTGGCGATCTACTTGTGTGGTGCCACGGTTCAGGGCTCGCCCCACATCGGGCACATGCGCAGCGCCATCGCCTTCGACGTGCTGCGCCGCTGGCTGGAACGCTGCGGTCAGCGGGTGGTCCTCGTCCGCAACGTCACGGACATCAACGAGAAGATCTTCGCCAAGGCCGCGGCCGCCGAGCCGCCGGTGCCGTGGTGGGCCTGGGCCCAGCGCTTCGAGCGCGAGTTCGACGCCGCCTACCGTGCCCTCGGCGTCCTTCCACCCACCTACGAGCCGCGTGCCACCGGGACGATCCCCGAGCAGATCGACCTCGTCCAGCGTCTGCTCGACGCCGGCCACGCCTACGTCGGCGAGACCGGCAGCGTCTACTTCGACGTGCGCTCCCTGCCCGACTACGGCTCGCTCACCAACCAGCGCGTCGATGACCTGGCCACCACCGAGGACGAGTCCGAGCTTGACGGCGACGTCGAGGCCGACAAACGCGACCCGCGCGACTTCGCGCTGTGGAAGGCCGCCAAGCCCTCCGAGCCCGACGACGCCGCCTGGGACGCCCCCTGGGGACGCGGACGGCCCGGCTGGCACCTGGAGTGCTCCGCCATGAGTCGGCGCTACCTCGGCGAGGAGTTCGACATCCACGGCGGCGGCATCGACTTGCGCTTCCCTCACCACGAGAACGAACAGGCCCAGTCGCACGGCGCCGGCTGGGGTTTCGCCCGCCACTGGGTGCACAACGCCTGGGTCACTATCAAGGGCGAGAAGATGAGCAAGTCGCTGGGCAACTCGCTCGTCGTCGGCGAGCTGCTGGGGACCTACGATCCGGCCGTCCTGCGCCTCGCGCTCGGCACGGTCCACCACCGCTCCACGGTCGAGTTCAGCGAGGAGACCCTCGCCGACGCCGCCGCCCTGTGGGAGCGCCTGACCGGCGCCATCACCCGCGCCCTTGAGGCCGACGACGCCGTTGACGCCCCCGCCGGACAGCTGCGCGAGCGCGCGCTGCCGGAGGAATTCACCTCCGCCATGGACGAGGACCTCAACCTCGCCGGTGCCATGGCGAGCGTTCACGCCGCCCTCAAGCGCCTCAACACCGCACTCACCGCCGGTGCCTCCGAGGCCGCCACCGCCGCTGCCCTCGACCTGCGCGCCCAGCTGGACGTCCTCGGGCTCGACCCGCTTGCGGAGCCCTGGCGCGGCCGGGTACTCGGCGGGGGAAATCGTGCCGACGACGCCGCCATGCGCGCCCTGGATAAGCTCGTCACCGGGCTGCTCGACCAGCGCGCCGCGGCTCGCGCCGCCAAGGACTGGGCCGGCGCCGACGCCCTGCGCGACGAGCTGAGCGCCGCCGGCGTCGTCGTCGAGGACGCTGCGGCGCGCTCCGGTTCCGGGGCCCGCTGGCACTTGGCCTAAACCCGCGCCGAGGCGTCGGCGCCACCCGTCACCGCGGCCACTGGCCGCCCAACCGCATCATCATCCAAGGAGGTCCGTGCGATGCCAGGAAATGACCGCCGGCACGGAGCTGTACGCAACCCCGGCAAGAAGAAGGCCCCGACCAAGGGCTCCGGCGGCGTGCGCCGTCGCGGCCTGGAGGGCAAGGGACCCACCCCCAAGGCGGAGGACCGCGTCGGCCACCCCAAGGCTCGCGCCAAGGCACGAGCGGAGGCGCGGGCCGCCCAGCCGACCCGTACCGGACAGCTGGAACAGGTCCGAAGCCGTTGGGCCGTCCCGGAGGACCACGAGATCGTCTGCGGACGCAACGCCGTGGCTGAGGCGGCGCGCGCCCGGGTGCCGATCAGTCGGGTGTTCATGGCCAGCTCCGCGCAGACCGACGACCGCCTGGGCGCCGTTGTGCGCCGGGCCGCCCTGGTGGGCGCCCCCGTCGTCGAGGTCACCAAGCTCGACCTGGAGGCTCTCACCGAGGGCACCGCCCACCAGGGAGTGGCCATCGAGGTGCCGGCCTACGAGTACGTGCTCGCCCGCGACCTGCTGGCACGCGCCCGCGACGCCGGGCACACCCCGCTGCTCGTGGCGCTCGATCAGGTGACCGACCCGCACAACCTCGGGGCCGTGCTCCGGTCGGCCGGGGCCTTCGGCGTCGACGGCGTCATCGTGCCGGAGCGCCGCTCCGCGGGCGTGAACGCCACCGCCTGGAAGGTGTCGGCCGGTGCGGCCGCGCGGGTGCCTGTCGCCCGGGAAACCAACCTTGTGCGCGCACTGCGCTCCTTGAAGCAGGAGGGCTGCTTCGTTGTCGGACTCGAGGGGGGAGGCGAGACCACGATCGACGGTCTGGCGCTCGCGGACGTCCCACTGGTGGTGGTCACCGGCGCAGAGGGGAGCGGGCTGTCGCGGCTTGTGCGCGAGACCTGCGACCAGCTGGTCTCCATCCCGATTGCCTCCACGGTGGAGTCCCTCAACGCCGCCGTCGCCACCGGTATCGCGCTGTATGAGATCGACCGGCTGCGCCGCAAAGCTGCCGACGCCGCCACCGCGAATGGCGAAGGGCCCTCCCGGGGCTGACCGGGACGCTCTATGCTGAACACACAGGTCATGTCTTCGCCCGTCGTGCGGACGGGCCCGGACGATGGCCGTCAACCGGACTAGGAGGCCGCCATGGCTCAGGACCCCGCACAGCGCTGGAACCGCACGGAAGGTGTACTCGTTGTCCCCGGAACCCAGCCCGACGCGGTCGCCGCACGCCTTGAGGCGGACCGGGTCGTTGCCCGTCTCGAGTGGTATCCCGCGACCTCCCACCTGCTGTCCATCACCCTGCTGGCCGACGCCGACGGGCGTGTCGCCATCACTCCGCCGTCGCGCGGTGGCGTGATCCCCGGGAGTCGCGTCAGTGAGCTGGTGGAGTCCCTCGCCCGCGAGTTCGCCGGGGACGTCACCATCGGACCCGCCTCCTTCAACGCCCTTCCTGCCGATGTATCGCTGCCGACCGTGACGGCGGGGACGTCGGACTGCGCCCGCACCGTCGTCGTCTCCCCGCTGAGCGCGTACATGGTGCCGCTGCAGGCGACGCTGCTGGAGCGCCCGCTCGCCGTCGCCTCGCTGCCCGCGCTGGATCGGCGCATTGTCATGTACGCCGGCGAGGGCAACGAGCTGGGGGACTTCGGCTGGGATGAGGAGTCCCTGCCCGCGCTGGTCCTGACCGTGGACGCCCGCGACATTGCCGTGCGTGCGGTGACCACGGGGGAGAGCGAGGACGACGCCGTCTTCTCCTGGGGGATGACCTCCCGCTACGTGTGGGGAGGCGTGGCCGAGCCAGGGCCGGCACTGCGCGGCCTGGTGGATGAGCTGCTCGCGGACTCCACCGACGTCTCGCTTGTGGCCGCGGCGGTGCCCGGGGCGGACGCGGAGGCCGTGGCTGCGGCCTTCTCCACACCCGGCATTGACGGGCTGGTCGCCCTGGTTGAAGCATTGGGCCTGCCCGATTGGGTGGCGTCCGTGCTGAGCGGAAGGTTGGCACCCGCGGAGGTGCCCGGGGCGGTGGTGCACGAGCCGCGCGGCCTGTCGAATGCCGTGGGCCGCTCCGTGGGACTCATGCTGCAGGACCCCTCCGCGCCCGGTTCGGCGTTCTGGCAGACCTACGTTCGGACCGTCACCGAGAAGCCCTGGATCATGCGCGCCGGGGCGGTGCTTGAGGCAAGCGTGGGCGGTCTGCTCGTGGGGGCGGCGGTGCGCCGTCGCCGCTGCACCGGCAGCCTGCACCGCGGGTTCCTTGCTGCCGGCATTGTGCTGCTGGTCGATGCCGTGGCCGAGACCTCGCTGGCGTCCTGGACCCGTCACCGGGAGCTGCGCCGGCGCGCAGACGAGGAGATGGCGCTGGTTGCCGAGGAGCTCGGGGCCTGACCCGATCGGTCAAAAGGGCGGGATCTCGTCGAGCAACGCGGCCAGACCGAGATCGCGCAGGGCCTCCGGGTAGGGAGTGGTCTCGAAAGCGCCGACGGGTTGACCGGGGCGGGGACCGCGGCTGGTGATCCGCGGCGGCCTGCCCGGACGAGTGGCGTCTTGAACGCTGAGATCGAGGCCGTGTTCGAGGCGATCCAGGACGGCCTCGTCGACGGCCGCGGTCAGGTGCGCGGGCATCTTGTGCGCGGGGACGACCAGTTGGCGAGGGCCGACCTTGTGGGCCTCGAGCGTGATGCTCCCGTCCGGGCTGCGCCGGTAGCGGGCCCCCGTGGGAGTGCACCAGGTCAGGTCACCGGTGTCGGTGCGGGTGAGGCTCCAGCCGGGCGTGTGCTTGAGCCGATGGTGGGCTTGGCACAGGCTGGTGAGGTTACTCAGGCTGGTCGTCCCGCCCTCCGCCCAGGGGCGGATGTGGTCCGTGTCGCAACGGGTGGCGGGGATGGTGCACCCCGGGAACGTGCAGGAGTGGTCC
This sequence comes from Actinomyces sp. MRS3W, assembly GCF_032465695.1. NCBI lineage: Bacteria > Bacillati > Actinomycetota > Actinomycetes > Actinomycetales > Actinomycetaceae > Actinomyces > Actinomyces sp. MRS3W. The sequence goes on along the minus strand of NZ_JAWDJJ010000332.1, from coordinate 13,543 downwards.
CTGGCCTGTACCAGTTCACGTAGGGCGGCCGGGGGCCGGTAGCGGGTGCGGCCCACGTCGAGGACGGTTCCCGACACCGGGTCGGTGACCAGCCTGCGCCACACGCCACCGGCGGCGAGGGCGCGGGCGGTAGCGGCGGGCACCGGCACGCTGCTCACACCAATGGTGACCTCGGCCGCCGCAGGAGCAACGCCCGCAGGGCTTACTGCCGTGTTGCCGGCGGTTGGTGGGTCGCTGCCAGCGCCGTCGGGGAGCAGATGCTCCAAAGGAACGGTGACATCGACATTGATGGTGATCCCCGGTGGCGGGAAGACCGCCTCTACCCCGGAGGGCGTCCACCAGGGGCGGGATGGTTCCACCAGGCTGCTCAACCCGGCCAACAGCCCCTCCACAGGCACCCCGTCGGGCAGCAACTGCGTGCCAGCCGACGTCGGCGGTCCGCCGCCCGCGCCGGCATGACCCGTAGCGGTGAAAGGCGCTCGGCAAGCGACGTGCTGGCTGCCTTGCAGGGTCCGCAGCGTCATGCCGGTGATGGCGTCGGCCCGCAGCTGCGCCGGGGAACGCTCATCCCCGGCTGCCCTGGCGGAGGCGGCGATGGCGTCCAGGGTCGCATCCAGTAGGAACGCGTCGAGGCTCGGCAGCAGCAGCCGCATTTCATGGACCCCCTCGCCGGCCTGGCGAGGCCGCGTCACATGCCTGCGTGCCAGGTTGCGTTGACGGCGGCTGCCGGCTCCATCGGGGTCCAGGGCAGCCAGGGCGCGGTCAATATCCTTGGCCAGCTGCGACGTCGTCCTACGGGAGGCGCGAGGCAGGACCCGCTGCTGCACCGCCGTCGCCACCCTCGCGTCCGTGCCCTCCAGGCGCCGAACGACCAGAGCGGTTTTGCTCGTGTCTAGCAGGCCGGCCCGGTGCAGGGCCTCCGCGGCCGCGTATTCGGGCTGTAGCAGAGCCTGGCCCCGATCCAGTATCCGACCGGCGCTCTGGCGGGTTGTGCCGAGTCGGCAAGCGATCTCCCCGACCGTGGTGAAACGCCGTTCCTCCTCGGTGACCAGGCACTCGAGGCGTCCGCCCGGCCCCCACGGGGCTGCGCCGCGGTTCATCTCCGGTGTGTGGGCAAGGCAGGCGGCGGCCGCGCTTTCGCACCACGACGCCCAGGACACCAGCCGGTGGCACGCCGCCACCAGTTCGCTGAGCACCTGCCCGCCCAGCGAGGCCAGGTGGCCGAGGCCGGTGCTCTCGCCCCAGTCGATGCCCTGCTGCGCGCAGGCCTGCGCCAAGGCGCGGTCGGCCGGGCTCGTGATGGCGCTGAACAGTTCGCCACTGTCAGGAACATTCAGTATGTCTGCCAGCTCGGCGGCATCGACGGTATCCCCGGTGCTTGCGTCCGCTACGGCCGCGCCATTGACGGGGCCGGCCGTCTCACCGGTGGGGCTGGCCGCCTCGCCGCCCGGGTTGACGGGGACCAACATGCCGGCCAGCAGAGTCTCGACCAAGCCCGCCAATCCTGCACCGGCGGGTGCCTCCGCCAGGCGCTCTGTCAGAGCCGTAGGCTCCCACTCGGCCCCTGTACCGACCGCTGTCTCCCCGTATGGGGCGGTCCAGGCGACAGCCGTCGTCGTTCCCCTCTCGGCGCCGGGCAGCCTCGCCTGATCCGTAGGGGGCACCCCGGCGGATCGACGCTCAGCACCATTGCCTTCGAACATGCATCCACGGTATCGCGCGGCACCGACATGAATTCCGGCCCCTTAACCGCGGTCATGCGCCGCGGTCACCGCGGAGTCGGATCGGTAGACTGCGAACCGTGCACGATACTTTTGCGTGTTCTCTCGAGATCGGCGTGCTCGGACGCTGCGAAGGAGCTGTCGCGGGCGCGGCCGAGCCGCCCGATGAAGGCGCATACGGCGCTCTCATCGGCGAGGCGGCGATCCGGGGGCTGGCACTGGTGCCCCGGCCGACGACGCCGGGCTGCTCACCGGGGTGCGCGTGCAACTGGGTGGGTGAGCGAGACCGCCCGAATGGTGGCCCCCGCCGTCGGGCATTCAGTCGCGGAGCGCCAGGATGCCTTCGGCGAAGGACGGGGTGATGGGCAGGCGGCCGGTCAGCATGGCCTGGAGCGCATGATGGATGTCGGGCTTGCCCGACCACAGTTCCGAGCTCGGCCGATTGTGAATGTCCAGCTCCTCGCGCCATTGGCCCGGGCTCTCAATGAGGAAGCGCTGGGCCCAGGCCGTGTAGGCGTCGATGTCGTGTTCGTAGGACCTGTCCCCGGTCATCTGCAGCAGGGTCTCCGCAGCAGTGATGCCCTCACACAGTGCCCAGTACATGCGCTGATGGATAACCGGTCGGCCATCGAAGTCGACGGTGTAGACGAAGCCCGCCTGTCCGTCGACCTCCCACCCGTCGCGCAGCGCTTGACGGTAGATGTACTGGGGGAAGGTCCGCAGCAGGGAGGCGTGGGCGATGTCGGCCTCGGTGCAGGCAATACGGACCTGCACCATGAGCCGCGACCACTGCAGCCAGTGGCCGATGACTGATCCGTAGGGGCGAGTGACATCGGTGGGATGATCCTGGTTGTACTCCAGGTCAGCTTTCCAAGATGCGTCGAAGTGTTCGGGCAGCCGGAAGTCGTGATCGGCGAACTCATAGGCGATTCGGTCGGTGATCCGGCTGGCGCGCTGCAGGTGCAGCACGTTGTCGGTGGCCGAGTAGGCGGCCAGAAGCGCCTCAACCGTGCACATATTCGCTCGCGCTCCGCGATAGGGGGCGACGGCGAGGCTTTCCCGATCCCGGGAGTCCACCACCATCCCCGCTTCCTCATCCCACCACAGCTCCTCGAAGGTGCCCAGGGCGGCGTCGAGCAGTTCCTGTGCGCGGGGGATGCCCGCGAGGTGCGCGGAGGCGGCCGCCAGCATGACGAAGCTATGGTCGTGTGCGGCCAGCGGACCCGGCCGTGCGGCGCCGTCGACGTCGACGACGGAGAACCACCCGCCGGTGGCGGCATCGCGCAGCGGACCGTCCAGGAGACTGCGTATGCCGTGCTCGGCCAGGGCGGCGCAGTCGGGGTCACCCAGGAGATGCCCCAAGGCGAAGGCGTGGGTCATGCTGCCCGTGATCCACAGCTGCACCCCGCGCTCGGCATCGATGTTGCCGACGTCGTCGAGCCAGCCGAATCCGTGCTCGGTGTAGGACTTCTTGGCGAAGGCGAGCAGACTCCAGACCTGCGCATCGAAGATCTGGCGGGTTGCGGGCGTGGTCACGGAATCCTCCTTGACTCTGGCTCGAATCGGCGCTCGGCGCTGCATCCGGCTCAGTACGGTGTGTCAGGGGTGAGCACCTGGACCGAGTGCGCAGTCAGCGTAGCAGTGAGCTCCCCGCGCAGATTCGTTGGTGACAAGGTAGTCGGCAATTGTCAGATCGCCGATGGTGCTCAGCCGGTCTGCGTTCCGTTGCCGCGTTGGCGGCCGCGGCGCTTGGACTCCTTGATGATGGCACGCCACTGTTCGGGGCGTAGCGGATGATCTGTCGGCAGGGTCTTCCAGGTCTTCCAGCTGGACGGTCGAGCCGGGCCCGTGAGCAGCAGGCCCGCCGCGCGGAGAGGCTCGGTCAAACTCTCTACGACGCCGACAGCAAAATCTGTTGCCGGGCTCCAGGGGGTGCCGGTGTTGCCGGAGAAGTGCCAGCAGATGAGCTCGCTGACCGGCGCTCGGGCGTCCAGCGGACGGGCCAGTATGGCGATACGCACGCGCCCGTGCTGGCGGCGCGTCCAGGGCAAAGCGAGGGTCCATGGCATGGCTTCGGCAAGGGCACCGGCGGCGACGCTGGCGCCCTCGCTGCCTTCGCCTAGGACCACTCCGGTCCACGGTCCCCGCTCGGTCAGCACCGAGTCCAGGTCCCAGTCCTCCAGGGAGAAGCCCTGCGGCGCCCACTGGTTGATGACGAAGCGCACCGCATCCCGCGGCGCCGCCGCCACCTCGAAGCGGCGCATTGGCTGCGTCTCAAACCATCCCATGGCCAGGGTGTTTCTACCGGGCGCTCCGTGGTTCGCGCGAGACGCTACTCGCCCTTGAACTTCATGCCGGCGGTGAAGCCCATGGGGTTGAGGTCGAAGGCGCTGGCGGTGGCCTCGTCGCGGGCAGCGAACTCCTCGTCGTCGGCGAGCGGCTCCTCGCCGTCGTCGAAGATCGCCTCCATCTCCTGGGTGTCGCCCAGCGATAGGTAGGACTGCTCGTCCCAGTGCTGCGGCAAGACGGTGTTCACGTAGTCGGCGACGGCCTCTTCGGTGGTCACGTCGTGCTGGCGCTGCTCGGACATGTACCAGCGGTGCTCCAGCACCTCGTGGAAGATCTCCGCGGGCTCCAATTTGCGGCGCAGTTCGACGGGGACGGCCGCGATGGTGGGTTCGAAGACCTCCGTGAGCCAGGCGTGCGCCACCTGTTCCACCGGCTCGTCCTTCCGCCCGGTGACCGTGCGGAAGGTCTGCAGATCATTGAGCATGCGCTGCCCTTGGCGTTCCTGCACATCCAGGCCCGTCAGCCGCATAATCTGGCGGTGATAGTGGCCGGCGTCGACGACCTTCGGCTGGATGACCATGCGGGTGCGCGAGCCGTCGGGCTCGGTCTTCATGGTCAACTCGCCGACGTCGAAGCCCAACTCGTTGAGGTGTTCGATACGTTTGCGTACGCGCCAGCGCTCGCCCAGGTCGAAGGCCTCCTCTGCGGTGAGGGCGTCCCAGAGCTCGGTGTAGCGGCTGACGATCCGATCGCCCACCTCAATGGTGTCCACGGATGGCTCTAGCAGCGCCCCGGCCTGCAGGTCCATGAGTTCACCGATGATGTTCGTGCGAGCGATGTCGATGTCATACAGTCGCTTGCCCTCGGTCAGGCCCTCCGTGTGCAGCTCGCCGGTCTCGGCGTCCACGAGATAGGCGGCGAAGGCGCCGGCATCGCGGCGGAAGAGCGTATTGGACAGGGAGACGTCCCCCCAGTAGAAGCCGAGCAGGTGCAATCGCACTAGCAGCACGGCGAGGGCGTCAATGAGCCGGGTGGCGGTCTCGGGACGCATGTACTGGCTGAACAGCGCCCGGTAGGGCAGGGAGTAGGACAGGTGCTCGGTGACCAGCACCGAGTTGAGTATGGAGCCGTCCAACCCGGTGCGGTCGGTGATGACCGCCGTCGGCGTCACGCAGGGGGCGCCCAAGCGGACGAGGTCGCGCAGTAGTTCGTACTCGCGGTACGCCACTGATTCGCCGATCTCCTTGACCGCGATGACGCGCTCGGAGAGGTTGACGAAGCGCACAATGTGACGCGACAGTCCCCGAGGAAGAGCGGCCAGGACGTCGGTCGGCCACTCCTCCAGCGGAATCTCCCAGGGGAGGTCGAGCAGCGCCGGGTCGATCGTGGCCGCGGTGATCTGCATGGACTGGGGCATGGGGCCATTCTCTCAGGTCCGCCCACAAACATGTGGCGACGGCACCGGGTTGTTGCGGGCGAAACCATTCGCTCTCGAGTTGTGGGCGAGATAGATCTTACCCGGCGCGCATGGTTTGGCCCCGCTCCTCGCGGGGAGAAGCGGGGCCAAACCGGTTAGCCGTGTTTGAAAGGCTGATCAGGCGGGCAGGCGCTCGCCGGTGGAGGCGGAGAAGATGTGCTCCTCGCCGGGCTTGATGCGCACGTGGACCGTCTCGCCCGGCTCCGGCGCGGTGCGCGGAGGTACGCGGACGATGATCTGGCTGGAGTCCTCACCGGAGCCGAGCTTCTCCTCGGAGCTCTCGGCCCCAACCAGCTCGCCGTAGATGTAGGCATCGCTGCCCAGCTCCTCGACGAAGGACAGGCGCACCGGAATGGAGTGGTTGTCCTCGGCGGAGACGACCTCGAGAGACTCGGGGCGGAAGCCGATGACAATCTTGTTGTTGTCAGCCGGAACCATGGCGTCCAGCGTGGCCCGGGACAGCGGGATACGCGCGGCGCCGATCGTGGCGACGTCGCCGTCGACCGTGAAGCGGCCCAGGTTCATGGCGGGGGAGCCGATGAAGCCGGCGACGAACTCATTGGCCGGGTGGTCGTACATCTCGCGCGGCGTGCCGACCTGCTGAAGGACACCGTCCTTGAGGACCGCGATGCGGTCACCCATGGTCAGGGCCTCGGTCTGGTCGTGGGTCACGTAGACGGTGGTGACACCCAGGGAGCGCTGCAGCGAGGCGATCTGCGTACGCGTCTGCACGCGCAGCTTGGCGTCCAGGTTGGACAGCGGCTCGTCCATGAGGAACACCTTCGGCTTACGCACGATGGCGCGGCCCATGGCCACACGCTGACGCTGACCACCGGACAGCGCCTTCGGCTTGCGGTCGAGGTATTCGGTCAGGCCGAGGATCTTGGCCGCGTCCTTGACGCGCTTGTCGATCTCAGCCTTGGGGGTGCCGGCGATCTTGAGGGCGAAGCCCATGTTGTCGTGCACCGACATGTGCGGGTAAAGCGCGTAGTTCTGGAAGACCATGGCAATGTCACGGTCCTTGGGCTGAACGTCGGTGACGTCGCGGTCGCCGATGAGAATGCGGCCAGAGTTGACGTCCTCGAGGCCCGCGAGCATGCGCAGGGAAGTCGACTTTCCGCAACCTGAGGGGCCAACGAGAACCAGGAACTCGCCGTCGGCGATCTCCAGGTTGAGGCTGTCCACCGACGGGCTGTCATTGCCCGGGTAAATGCGGGTTGCGTGGTCGAAAGTGACGGTTGCCATGTGTGAATCCCTTCACCGGCAGGTACGTGCCGGACGATCCTTGGTGAAAGGTGCCGATGCGTGTCCGCATTGACACGTGCCGGGGGCGGATGCTCCCGGGCGGAACTAACTTTGTCATACGACAACGCGACCTCGGTAGTCGAAGCCGGTCGGAAATGACCAAAAATCGTGTGAACCCGATCACGTGTGCGGTGGTGTGGGCGTCGCCCGGTACTGTGGCGCCATGACTGAGCACCCGGAGGTCGCCACGCCCTCGGCCCTGGCGGGTCTGCGCGCAGGCGCCGACGTCGGGGGCTATCGGCTCGTGCGCCGTCTGGGCGCCGGCGGCATGGGCGTGGTCTGGGAAGTCATCGACGGCGATGGGCAGCACGTCGCCATGAAGATCCTGCACCCGCAGATTGCTGCGGATCCGATGGCCCGCCGGCGCCTGGACCGCGAGGCTTCGGTGCTCGCCCGCGTCAAGGACTCCCGAGTCGCCCGCATCCTCGACATCGAAACCGGTGACGGCGCGGACGGCACCGGCGTCACCTTCGTCATCACCGAACTGGTTGACGGTCCCACTCTCCAGTACGAGGTCGACCACGAGGGCGTCTACGACCTGCGCACCGATATCCGCGACCTGTCCGACCTCGCCCACGGCCTGGTCGACGCACTTTCCGCCGTGCACGCCGCCGGCGTCATTCACCGCGACCTCAAGCCCTCCAACGTCATGCTCGGCGCGCAGGGCCCGGTGCTCATCGACTTCGGTATCGCCCAGGTCGCCGACGACGTCCGGCTCACCCAAACCGGTCAGGTCACCGGCACCCCCGGCTTCATCCCGCCCGAAATGCTCGACGGCGGCGAGCCCAGCCCCGGCGTCGACTGGTACGCCTGCGCGGGCGTCATTCTGTTCGCCGTCACCGGGCGCGCCCCCTTCGGCTCCGGCCCCTGGCAGGCCGTTTTCCGGCGCGTCTACGCGGGCACCCCGGAGTTGGGAGATCTGGAGGAGGAGCAGCCCGCCCTTGCCCGCGCCTTCACCGCGGCGCTCGCCCCCGAGGCCGACGACCGGCTACCCGTCCCCGACCTGTTGCGTGTCCTCGACGAGATTGCCGACGGCGGCAGCGGCGAGGACGCCCTGGCCCAGGTTCTGCCCGAGGCCGAGATCGCGGCCGATGAGACGGAAGCTGATACCAACACCGGGACCTACGCGTCCGCCTACGGGCGCCTGGCCCCGACGACGTCGCCACCGGGCGCCTACGGGTTCCTCGCCACCCCGGACCCGCAGAGCGGAGTGCAGACCGGAGGGGGCCGGTCGCCCGGGACGGCGTCCTCCGGTGCCGTGTCGGGAACGGGGCCGGTGACTCCCGAATCGGTGAGCACCGGACCTGCTGCGCCTCCGCCGTCGTTCGTACCCGGTAGCGGCGGGGTTCCTGCGCGTCCGGGTCCCCCGGCGGTCCCAGCGCCCGCGGCGCAGCAGAACCAGTCGGGCCCGGTCCCGCCCGCGCCCGTCTCGCCCCAGCCGACCTACGCCAGTGCGCCGTCGTCGCCGGTCACTCCCGCTCCCACAGCGGTGGCCTCGGCCCCAGCGGTGGTGACGCCGGCGCCAGCGGTGGTCCACCCGACTTTTCAGGGGACGGCGTCGGCCCCGGAGGCGGGCGTCATTCCCGAGTGGGCGCTCGAGCCGCGGCGGCACCGCATGGTCGCAGTCATGCTCTTCCTCGCGCTGGTGGCGCTGTCCCTACCCATCCCCGGCTGGGTGATCATTGTCTTCTCGTTGCTCGTCGTCGTCGCCGGCATGGTCGGCCGTGCGGACGACGCGCGCCGCTGGCGCCGCCTGAGAGCGGGCTATGCCTCCGCCGCAGATACGTCGCGCATGTGGGCCTCCATGCCCTGGTACCTGGTGCGCTCGCTGGTGGCGGGTGTGGCCGCCTGCGCGGTGGGGACCCTAGTGGGTGTGATCGTCTTCTATTTCGCCGGACGCATGCTCGGCTTCGGTGACGCTGGCGCCGCAACCGTGCTGGCCTCGTGGACGGACTATCACCGGGCGGGACTCTGTCTGGCGCCGGTGGCAACCGCCTACATGCTGGTCACCTGGTTCGTGCCCTGGGGCGCCCCCACTCGCCGCGGTGGGGCCCGACTCATCGGCTCGATCTTGCGCACCCGGTCCAATCGGCTCATCGGCTGTGCCGTGCTCGGCGCCATCGCACTAGGAGTCGTGGTGCTGTTCGCCATGGGCGCCATCCCGCTGGCGTACACGGCGCCCTTCAGCTTCTCCTGACCGCCATACGTACCCGTTTGAGGGCTCCGCGCGAGTGTTGGGAGGGGTTGATCGCGCGGGGTATGTGGAGGCTGTCCCGCTACGGTTCGGGCCGGCCTGGAGGCGCCGACTCCCCTCTTTTCACCGAAACCGGCACTAATGACGTGCCGAAACCGGCACAAGTGACGTGCCCAGACCGGGGCCTTGCGCCAGGGGTGTCGTCGGCGGCTCCAGTTGGACCGTCATCGCGCGGTTGGACCGCCCCAGACATGTTCTCAGGCAGTCCAACCGGGGGCAGACGGTCCAACCGCGGGGGTCGCTTGTGATCCATGCCGGCGGTCGCCGTCGGTCCGAAGCCTTGCTACGCCGTCTGACCCGCGCCCTCTGGGGCGAGGCCACATCCGGTCAGAGGGTGTCGCATAACTAGGACGCTTATTCTCAGCGCCGGAAGCGAGCACAGATAACCGACGTCTTTCCGCATGATTGCGCGGATGCGGCATCCTAACCGCACACAGGGTCCGCCCCTATGAACAGCCCTCCAGGTCTATTCCCCAAGAAACCTGAGCGGCTCGCCAGGACTTAGCCGGCCCTTAGCAACTTCGCTCGGTCTCGGCACGTCACAAGTGCCGCTCTCGGTGACGCTACGTCACGGGGCAGGCGTCACGGGCGAGCCGCCTCGTCCTGCACCGGGCCGCAGACGTGAGGCAGGCCGCACTCGGGGGACTGTGCTTCCCCGCCGCTTCCCAGGCAGAATGCTTAACATCCTGCGCGCCGCGGCTGAAGACGCGGCTTCCGGAACGACTTGAGGAGTTTCTCGTGGCCTCGAACCAGCCCCGTCCCACCAAGGCCGAGCGCCGGGAGGCGGCACGTGCCAAGGCGCGGGCACTGCGCGAGGAACAAGAACGCCGGGAACGGCGCGCCAAGATCACTCGCCGCAGCCTGCTGGGTGTAGGCGGGGTCGCCGTCGCCGGGGTGGTGGCAGCCCTTGTGATCACCGGGCGCGACGACGCGTCCGCACTGGGCGGCGAAGTCCTCTCCGAGCTGGCTAGTGGTGACGGGATTCCGGCGACCATCCGTGCCGACGGTTCCCTCGTATTCGGACCGGACCTTATGCCGGGTACCACTACGGATGGTGCGCGCACCCTCCACATCTACTTCGACTACGCCTGCCACCACTGTGCCAACTTCGAAGAACTCCACAAGACCGAGATCGAGACTCTGCTGCGTCGAGGTGACATCAACCTGGTGCTGCACTCCGCGAAGTTCCTCGGCAGCAGCTGGAGCAATATGGTGAGCAATGCCATGGGGGTTATCCTCGATCAGGAGCCGGCCGCAGCCTTCGCCTTCCACCAGGCGACACTTGCCCGCTTCTCTGAGATCTACACGGCTCAGAACTCCTCGGCGCTGAGCGCCGAATCGGTGGTCGCCGCCGCCGAAGATGCGGGCGTCAGCGACGCGGTCACGGAGCAGATCGCCACTGCTATTTCCGATGACACCTACGGCGCTTGGCTCGAGCTGAGTGGGAAGACGTTCAAAGAACTCGGCATTTCGGGCACGCCGACTGTCTGCGTGGACACCGAGCAGGTCTCGCTCAGTACCATCGCCACGGAGACCGGGCTGACCGACTACCTCCAGGGCGGCGCCGAGTAAGGACACGTCGGCGCGGTAGCTGGGGGTCGCGGGGGCTGCCCCGTGCGAGCGCACCGAGCCTGCGGGCGCCAACCGAAGGGCACGGTTGCGGGCAGCCGTGACAAAACCGGGTAAGCTCGCCTCCGCATGCCGCGTTAGCTCAGTTGGTAGAGCAGCTGTCTTGTAAACAGCAGGTCGTCGGTTCGAGTCCGACACGCGGCTCCACAAAAACGCAGAACCCCGGCGAAAAACAGCTACTTGCAGACTCCTGCATACGCGGGAGGCCACTAGAAATGGCTACCATCCTGGCTGTCATGATGGCTGCACAGGGCGCGTGCTGGCGTGGGGGACGGCGCAGAACCGCACCGGGACGAACGGTGGCGGGTCGTCGTCGCCGGTGACCCATCTGCTGAGACCCGTGTGACCCCGCCCAACTCTTGTCTATAAGGTGAGGCTCGCCTGTAAAACGCTCGAGCGTGAAGGAGAGCCGCGTTGGTCAGCCCCTGGGATGTCTATGACGCCCTCATCGACGATCTGCCCGGCGATCTTGCCGTCGTTGCTTCCGACCGTGGCCCGCGCTGGACCCGGGTCATCAACGCTGCAGGTGGTGTGGGCTCGGCCTGGTCGATGACCGCTGCCAGCCGCCCGGCCGAGTCCGCCGACGTCGTCGACCAGGGCCGGCCTCTCCGTGATGTGGCCGCCCTCGCCAAGAGCTGGAACCTCGCGGAGGCAAGCGTCGGGCTGGCCGCGATCAACTCCTGGTACTCGCGGGCGGAGGTGAGCGCGTCCCACGGTTTTGTGCCCACCGGGGAGGGCCTGACCTGGCGGCAGGTCTTCGACCCCTACAACGATGCCGTGGCCGACCGCCGGGTGGCGATCATCGGCCACTTCCCCTTCGCCCGCCGTGCGCTGTGGAAGGCCGGCGAACTGTGGATCCTGGAGCGTGACACCCGCCCCGGCGATTACCCGGACACCGCCTGCGAGTACCTGCTGCCGCGGGCCGACTACGTCTTTATCTCCTCCTCGAGCTTGGTCAACAAGACCATGCCGCGACTGATCGACCTGGCCGTGGGTGGTGGCGCGCATACGGTGCTCGTGGGCCCGTCCACCCCCATGCACCCGCTCTTCCTTGACCTGGGCGTCGCCACCGTCACCGGTTTTGTGCCGGCGCCCGAGGTACGCCCGGGGTCATGCCTGGAGGAGCTGAGCGCTTCCGGGGACATCGGACCGGGCACGCGCATGCACCTGCACGCCGTCGGCGAGTGAGGGGACTGGATGCGGGCGCGGACTCAGGCTCAGGGCAGGCGCCAGTCGACCGGGGTCGCCCCCATCCGCTCCAGTTCGGCATTCGCCCGCGAGAAGGGGCGCGAGCCGAAGAAGCCGCGAGAGGCGCTGAGCGGTGAGGGATGCGGCGAGGCGATGATCGGCGTCGACCCCAGCATGGGGGACAGCGACTGTGCCGGACGCCCCCACAGGATGGCTACCAGTGGTTGTTGCCTGGCCACCAGTGCCTCAATGGCGCGTTGCGTCACCGTCTCCCAACCCCAGCCCCGGTGCGACGCCGGGGCCCCCGGCCGCACGGTCAGCACGCGGTTGAGCAGCATGACTCCCTGCTTCGACCAGGGCGTGAGATCCCCCGAGGTCGGGCGCGACACGCCCAGATCGCTGACCAGCTCCGTATAGATGTTCTCCAGACTGCGTGGTGGCCGCACCCCCGGCTGCACCGAGAAGCTCAGGCCCATTGGGTGGCCCGGCGTGGGGTAGGGGTCCTGCCCGACGATGAGTACCTTGACGCCGTCCAGCGGGTAAGTGAAGGCCCGCAGTACATCGGTGCCGGCGGGGAGGTATCCGCGCCCCGCCGCGATTTCCTCGCGCAAGCGCTGGCCAAGTTCATGAATAGTGGGCTCGACCGGCGCCAGCGCTTCGGCCCAGGACGGGTGGATGATCTCGGACAGGGGCTTCGGTGCGCTCACGCCTCGAGCCTAGATGATCGAGGCGAAGGACGTAGACCGCCGGCGCCGTCCCTCACTCGATCGAGCCTTGCCGGTCTCGGTGCGTCATTAGTGCCGGTCTCGGTACGTCATTAGTGCCGGTCTCGGCATGTTATTAGTGCCGGTTTCGGTGAAGAGGGGCAGGCGAACTGCGGAGCGTCCGCCGTGGTGCCCATCGCGGTGTCCGTCGCAGTGCCCATCGCGGTATGTCGTCGGGGTGTCGGCGCGCACCTGTCGCTGCATGGGCAACGTCCCGGTATCCTCGCGGTGTGAGCCGCTACGACTACCCCGACGACGAGTTCGACGCCGACGACGACGGTCCGGTGCCCGTCGGGGTTCACCGCGCCCAGGTTCCCGCCTGGCGCAGTTGGATTCCCCTCCTGGCAATCCTCATTATTGTGCCGCTGTTGGCCTGGGGAGGCGTCGGGCTTCTTGGCCGTCACTCGAACAGCACGGGAAGCTCGGCAACCGCCTCGGCACAGCCCGCGCAGTCTCAGGAGGCGGCCGCCACTGCCGATTCGGGGCAGAACGCCGACGACGGTCAGGCGTCCGCCGAGGCGCAGGCCTCTGCAGAGCCGACCGAGGCCAGCGCCAACCTGACAACCGGCATCACCGTGCACAACGGCACCAGCACCAACGGCCTGGCCACCCGCACCGGCGACAAGCTCCAGAATGCGGGCTTCACCGCGGTCACCATCTCCCAGGGCGTGTACGAGCTGGAGGAACCGACCGCAACCACCGTCTATTACGCTTCCGCCGATCTGGAGGCCACCGCCCGGGCCGTCGCCGACGTGCTCGGGGCGGGTGAGGTCGTCGAGTCCGCCGAAGAGGCCCAGTCAAACCCCATCGTGATCGTCCTGCGCGACGACTACCAGGAGTAAGCGCGCGCTCGCACGTCTGCTGCTCCACGTGAACCCGGCCGGCCGAGCCGGCCCGCTCCCCGCCGAAACCGGTA
>NZ_JAWDJJ010000331.1:0-16086 GCF_032465695.1 Actinomyces sp. MRS3W | reverse complement strand
CCCGACCCCACCACTGACCGCAAGGAGCCCCACCGTGTCCCACCAGCCCGCAGCCCAGCCGCTCACGCTCGATCCGGACCGGCTGTTGCCCGCCGACCCCGCCGCACGCGGTGTGGCCCGCGAGCTGCTGGCCGAGGTGGCCGACGCGCCCATCATCTCCCCTCACGGGCACGTCCCGCCCGAATGGCTGGCCGATGACATCCGCTTCGCCGACCCGACCAGCCTGCTGCTCACGCCCGACCACTACACCAACCGGCTGCTGCATTCCCTGGGCGGGATCGAATTGGAACGGTTGGGTGTGCCGGTGGGGAGACCATTGAGCGCAGATGCTTCCCGGGCGGCGTTCCGGCTGCTGTGCGAGCACTGGCACCTGCTGGCCGGAACGCCGGTGCAGACCTGGTTCACTGAGGTCTTCCACGACGTCTTCGGGGTGGAGATGCGGCCCTCGGCCCAGAGCGCCGACGCCATCTACGATGAGATTGACGCCGCCCTGCACACTCCGGAGTTCTCGGCGCGTTCCCTGTTTCGGCGCTTCAACATCGCGGTGCTGGCGACCACGGACGACCCCTGCTCGGATCTGGCGGCCCACCGCGCTCTGGCCTCCGATCCGACCTGGACGGGCCGGGTCATCCCCACCTTCCGGCCCGACGCCTACCTGGAGCCGGCCCGGCCGGGGTGGCGGGAGCTGACCGAGAAGCTGGGCGAGGCCGCCGACCAGGACGTGTCCACCTACGCCGGGCACGTCGCGGCCATGCGGAAGCGGCGGGCCTTCTTCAAGGACAACGGCGCGGTCTCCTCCGACCACTCCCACGCCGACGCCGGCACCGAACGCCTGTCCGATGCCGAAGCGGAGACGCTGTACGCCCGGGCACTGGCGGGCCGCATCGACGCCGTCGACGGCGCCCGGCTGCGGCGGCACATGGTGAACGACCAGGCGCGGCTGGCGGTTGACGACGGGCTGGTCATGACCCTGCACCCGGCCGTCTACCGCAACCACGACACCGGCGCGATGAGCCGATACGGGGCCGACGTCGGCGGGGACATTCCCATGGCGGTGGAGTTCACGCGGGCGCTCCAACCGCTGCTGGACGCCTACGGCAACGCCGACGGCTTCCACCTCATCCCCTTCACCATCGATGAGACGGTCTACTCCCGCGAGCTGGCGCCGCTGGCGGGCTGGTACCGGGCCGTGTACGTGGGGGTGCCATGGTGGTTCATCGACGAGCCCGACGCCATTGTGCGTTTCCGCGAGGCGACGACGGGCTCGGCGACCTTCTACAAGACCTCCGGGTTCATCGACGACACCCGGGCGTTCTGCTCGATTCCGGCCCGCCACGGCATTGCGCGCCGCTGCGACTCGGCATTCCTGGCGCGACTGGTGGCCGAGCACCGGCTCGGCATGGACGAGGCCGTCCAGGTCGCGCGCGACCTGGTGGGCGTCATCCCCCGCCGCGCCTTCAAACTCGACTGAGCCGCATCCAGACCACCGCGTAGCGCCATCAACCTCACGGCATTTGCTGAGTTTGGAACGCCGGGGTTTCGAGGCCTCGCTCCCGCATCTCCGCTCTCCGCACGCAGGGTCAACGACGCGGAACCCGCACCACGACGGCGTTGTCACGCCCGAGTGTCAGCGCCTCGCCGAGACGTAAGCAGCCGATCCGCGTCCCGGCCTCCGACGGGTCACAGGCGGGGTCCCTGCCGTGGGCGGCCGAGAGCGTCCAGGTGGACAGGCTGCGGGCAAGGTCGACGACGACGCACACGACTTCGGCCCACGAACACGACTTTGCGTCGCGAACACGAGTTCTGGAGATATGCAGGTGCTAAAACAGTGCAAAGCTCCAAAACTCGTGTCTTTGGGACAAACACGTGTTCATGACGCCAGCGAGCGGGCACTTGAGACCGGAGAAGTCCTGCCGATCCCTGGCCTGGTCCGCTGTGACGTGCTTGTTCCCCATGAGCCGGCAACATGTCGACAACCGCGGGCAGGACCCCAGTCCCGTGGGCATTGCGTACGCCGAGGCTCACGCCGCCCGCAGGCACCACAAGCGGGCGAAACTGTCACAATCCCTGACAAACGTCGTCGGCCGCCCATGAGGCGCGAGGAGAAACGGCTTGATTCCGCGGTTTTTTCGAAACGGTCCGACGCGCTGCACGCCCGTTTGTCAGGGATTTTGACATTTCTCCGGAAGGGGTCGACCAAAGCCAGCGGGCGGTCACAGCGGGCCCGGTGCTGGCCTCACTCAACCCGGCGGCCGTCCACCTCCAGCGCCCAGGAGCCGCGAGCGCCGTCTGCCTGAACGCTTACTCCCCCGTCCGCGCAGGTCACCCGGAAGGCGGCCGCCCGGTAGCCGTCATGCGCGGGCACCACCACCTCCCGCTCGTCGCCGTCGACCAGGCCGAAGCAGCGCAGCGTGAGATCGGCGGCCCAATCGGCCTGCGGATCGGCGGTCGCTCCTGTCACCGGCACCACACTGCCCTGGCGCACGTACAGGGGCAGGGAGTCCAGGCCGTGGCGTTCATGCACCCAGCGCGGCCCGGTCACCGTGCTCCCGTCCCACCAGGAGGTCCAGGTGCCCTCGGGCAGGTAGACGTCCACCTCGTCGTCGGCGTCCATAACCGGGGCCACCAGCAGGGCCTCCCCGAGCATGTACTGGGTGTCGACGTCGCGCGCGCCGGGGTCGTCCGGGAACTCCAGGAACATCGACCGCATCATGGGCGTGCCCGTCGCGTGGGCCTGTTCGGCCAGCCGGTACAGGTAGGGCATGAGGGACAGCCGCAGCGTGATGAAGCGGCGGGCGATCTCCACCGCTTCCTCATCGAAGGCCCAGGGCACGCGCACCGAGTTCGAGCCGTGCAGGCGGGCGTGGGAGGAGAGCAGCCCGAAGGCCAGCCACCGCTTGAACACCGAGGGGTCCGGGGTGCCCTCGAATCCGCCGATGTCGTGGCTCCAATAGGCGAACCCGGAGGAGGTCAGCGACAGGCCCCCGCGCAGGGTCTCTCCCAGCGAGGCGTAGGTCGACTCGTTGTCCCCGCCCCAGTGGACCGGGAATTGCTGGCCGCCGGCCGTAGCCGAGCGGGCGAAGACGATCGCCTCCCCCTCCCCGCGGCGCTCCCGCAGCAGGTCGAAGACGGTGCGGTTGTACAGGTGCGTGTAGTAGTTGTGCATCTTCTCCGGGTCGGAGCCATCGTGCCAGGAGATGCCAGTCACCGGGATCCGCTCTCCGAAGTCCGTCTTGAAGCAGTCCACGCCCATCTCCAGCAGGGCGGCCAACTTGTCCCGGTACCAGGCGGCCGCCTCCGGGTTAGTGAAGTCCACCAGGGCCATGCCCGCCTGCCACAGGTCGGTCTGCCACACATCGCCGTCCACAGTGCGCACCAAGTAGCCGCGGGCGGCTCCCTCCTCGAACAGGGCGGAGCGCTGGGCGATATAGGGGTTGATCCACACGCATACGCGCAGACCCCGCTCCTTGATGCGGGCCAGCATTCCGGCCGGGTCGGGGAAGGTGGCGGGGTCCCACACGAAGTCACACCAGTGGAAGCCACGCATCCAGAAGGTGTCGAAGTGGAAGACGCTCAGCGGCAGGTTCCGCTCGGCCATCCCATCGATGAATGACATGACGGTGCGCTCGTCATAGTCGGTGGTGAAGGAAGTGGTCAGCCACAGTCCGAAGGACCAGGTGGGGACCATCGGGGCGCGGCCGGTCAGGGCCGTGTAACGCCGCAGCACGTCCTTGGGCGTGGGACCGTCAATGAGGTAGTAGGTGAGCCGCTCACCCTCGACGGAGAACTGGGTGCGGGCGACGGCCTCACTGCCGACCTCGAAGGAGACGCCGCCAGTTTCGGCCACGAATACGCCGTAGCCTGAGCTGGTGAGGTAGAAGGGGATGTTCTTGTAGGCCTGCTCGGAGGCGGTGCCACCATCCTCGTTCCAGATGTCCACCCGCTGCCCGTTCTTGGTGAACGCCCCGAAGCGCTCCCCCAGCCCATAGACGCGTTCCCCGGGCCGCAGCGAAAGCTGCTCACGCATGTAGGTGGTGCCGTCGGGGCCGACGACATGGGCGAGCGCGCGGGGCAGGCTCGCCGTCAGCGCCCGGCCACCGGAGGAGAACTCGGCCGTCCAGTCGGCGCCCTCCCGCAGCGTCACCGCCAGGGACCCGGCCCGCAGGGTGACGCTTCCATCCGTGCGCTCGACCTCGCCCCGGTAGTCGGCGGGCACGACGACGTCGAAATGGGGGCCGCGGTCGCGCCTGCCCCGGTGGTGGACGAGCTCAACCTTGATGACGCCGTCGGCCACGGCGTTGAAGGTGGCGGAGATGAGGCCGACGTTGAGGGTGTCGCCGCGGGTGGCGACGGGACGCACGGGGGCGTATGCGTGGACGGCGCCGGCGGTATCGACCGTGAGGTCGAGCAGACCGCGGGCCTTGTGGACGGCGTAGCCCTCGCGATCGAGCCAGTAACCGTTGGAGAACTTCATGGCGGGCTCCTTTACTTAACTGCCCCGGCGGTCACGCCCCGGGTCAGCGTGCGCTGGAAGAACAGGAAGAACAGGAACGTCGGAATGAGCGAGACTAGTGCGCCGGCGTTGAGGGTGGGCACGTCGAGCATGCGGTCGCCCTGCAGACTGGACAGGGCAATCGGCACCGTCTGGTTGTCATTGCTGGTGAGCATGACCAGCGGAATGAAGAACTCGTTCCAGGTCCAGATGAAGAAGAAGATCATGAGCACACTCAGGGTGGGCCTCACGATCGGATACACCACCTTCCACAGGATCTGCCAGCGGCTGGCGCCGTCGAGTTCGGCCGCCTCCAGCAGGGCGCGCGGGAAGGTTCCCAGCACGGAGGCCAGCAGGTAGGTGCCGAAGGCCGACTGAATGACCGTGAAGATGATGACGATCGACCAGGGGTTGTCCGTGAGGCCGACCCGCTGCGCCATGGTGAACAGGGGGTAGATGAGGCCCTCCTGCGGCAGCATGTTGGCGATCATGAACACGGCGACGATCCAAGCGCGCCCGCGCACCCGCCCCACACCGATGGCGTAGGCGTTGAGCAGGGACAGCAGGGCGCCGGCCACGGCCACGACCGCGGAGGTCCACACCGAGTTCCACAGCTTGACGGGAAAGTTGACCCGCTGCCAGAAGTAGGCCAGGCCGTCGGTGTAGATCTCCTTGGGCAGTGACAGCGGGCTGCCGCCCGAGTAGTCGGCCGGGGACTTGAAGGCGTTGATGACCATGAGCAGGAACGGGGAGACCATCAACAGGGCGAACAGGCCGACGACGGCGAGTACCACCCACCGGCCCGCCCCGCGGTGGAAGCGGTCCTTCCTACGAGCGTCGGTCAAGCGCGCAGACGTCGCGGGCGATGGCGCGGATGTAGATGTGCTCATGTCAGCGGCCCTCCTCATCCCGGCGCGCGCTACGGTTCTGGAAGATCTGGATGACGCCTGCGATGACGATGATGACCACCGTGAGCACGGTTGAGATCGCCGCCCCATAGCCGACCTTGGACTTGTCGAAGAAGTTGAGATACGAGTAGTAGCTCGGCACCAGGGTGGAGCTCTCCGGCCCGCCGCGAGTGAGCACGTAGATGGGCGCGAAGACCTTGAGAGCCGCAATGGTACAGGTGAGCACGATGACGAAGGTCTCCGGCCGGATCTGCGGAACGGTGATGGCGCGGAACCGGGCCAGCCAGCCCGCGCCGTCGAGCTCGGCGGCCTCGTACAGCTCCGGGTCCACCCGTTGCAGCGCCGACATAAAGATGACGGTGGGGTAACCGATCTGGATCCAGATGAGCACGAACATGACCGAGCCCAGCGCCGTCGACGTCGATCCCAGCCAGTTCGGCGGGTTATCGACGCCGATGCTCCGCAGCATGGTGTTAATGGCGCCCGTCTGGGAGTTGAGGATCCAGTTCCACACAATGCCCGCCACCGAGATCGGCAGGATCTGCGGCAGGTAGTACATGGCGCGCAGCGCCGCCGCAGTGCGCGAGTTGAAGTGCTTGCCGACGTAGTCGAACAGCACCGCTGCCAGCACCAGGCCGATGAGGGTCGGGATGATGACCATGGCGACGATCATCGCCATCGAGTTGCTGAAGGAGGCCCAGAACTTCTCGTCCTTGAGCAACTCGGCGTAGTTGCCCAGGCCGATGAAGCGCATGGGCGACATACCGCCCTTCCACCGGTGCAGGGAGTACCAGATGTTGAGCGCCAGCGGCACCAGGATGATGGCGGTGAAGGCGACGATGCCGGGCAGCAGATAGGGCAGGTAGGCCAGGGACCGGGACCTGCGCCGCGCCGTCCGGATTCTTCCGTTGCGCACGCTCAGTCCTCGACGACGATCTCGGCCTTGCCCTCCTCATAGGCGGCCTGCAGCTCGGCGAGGACCTGCTCGCCGGACTTGGAGCCGTTGATGAGGGACTGCATGGCGGAGGTGATTTGGTCGTAGAAACCGGCCACCGGCCAGTCGGGGTAGAAGGCGAGCCCGTCGCGCTCGTTGATCTGGGCGAAGTTCTCCGTCATGGTGCGGGTCTTGTCGTCCTCGATGGTCGAGGGGTCGCCGGATACGGGCAGTCCGCCCTTCTCCCCCAGGATGGCCTGGACCTCGTCGGACAGGGTGATGTCGATGAAGTCGTAGGCGAGTTCCTTGTTCTTGGCGTTGGTGGGCACCACCCAGAGGTTCCCGGAGGATCCGGGGAATAGATCGGCGCCGGGGAAGAGGAACTGGTCCCAGTTCGTCTCTGCCATGTCGCCGACGATCCGCCCGAACCACCAGGATCCGGAGACGAACATCGGGTAGGTGCCGTTGATGAAGGCGGTGCCGGCGTCCTCCGCGGTCAGCCCGGCCGAGTCGGAGGCGACGTAGCCCTTGTCGATCCACTCCACGAGTTTGTCGGTGCCCTGCTTCACCGGTCCGGAGGTCCAGTCAACGTCGCTTTCGAACAGCTGGTAGGCGTTGACGAAGGAGCGGTCGGCGTGGGCGAGGATGAGCTGGTACCACAGCTGCCCCATGGGGTACTCCGAGCCTGCCTCGGCCAGCGGCACCTGCCCGGCGGCCACGAAGGCGTCGCACACGGCCTCGAACTCCTCCAGGGTGGTGGGCACGCTCAACCCCGCCGCGTCGAACATGTCCTGGTTGTAGTAGACGAAGACATACTCGCCGTAGTTGGGCACTCCGTACCAGTCGCCGTCGCCCATGAGCCCATCCTCGGTGTAGCGGGCGGTGGTTTGCAGCGAGGCGGCCAGCTTGGAGTCCCAGCCGCGCTCGGTGGCCTGCTCGGTCAGTGGTTCGAGGAGCCCCTGGGAGGCGAGCTGCCCGGAGGTGGAGTTGCCCTTGTTGTACTCCATGATGTCCGGGACCTCGTTGCCGGTGAGCACGATCTTGGCGTTCTTCTGCAGCTGTTCGAAGGTCTGCTCCTCAATCTTGACGGTGACCTCGGGGTGCTGCTCTTTGAAGATCTCTACCGCCCGGGCCCAGGCCTGTCCCATGGCGGAGTCGTCGGACTCGTAGTCCCAGATGATGAAGGTGTCCGAGCCCTTGCCCGATGAGCTCGAGGACGAGCCGCATCCGGCCAGAGTCGGGCCGAGCAGACCGGTGGCGGCAGCGGCGGCCAGAAGGGCGTTGAAGTTCCTGCGCTTCATGGTGGTGTTCCTCTTCGTTGAGCCTCCCGCAAGGGAGGGGGTGGTGGGATTCCCGGATCCGTTGATCCGAGACGATGGGGGATTTAGCAGCCGGGGGCCGGCCCGAGGCTGTCGCCGTCGACGACGGCGCAGGTGACCAACTGGTGGCAGTCGGCAGGGTCGAGCTGCTGGTCGAGGATGGCGAGAAGGGCGCGGGCCGCGAAGGCGCCCATACGCTCCCCGGGCGCGTGCGTCGTCGTGAGCGCGGGGACCGTCATCGCCCCGAGTGTGGGAGATGAGACCGCGCCGACGACGGAGATGTCCTGCGGGACCCGCAGTCCCAGGGCCTGCAGCCCGGCCAAGAGCCCGAGTGCGGCCATGTCGTTCATGACGAGGACACCCGTGGGGCGCTGCTCGCGCTCGACCAGCGCGCGGGCGAGCGCCTGTCCCGCATGCGGGTTGGCATCGCAGGCGAAGGCGAGCGGGGTGAGCGAACGCTGTTCCATCGCCTGCAGGTACCCCTGTCTGCTCCGGATGGCCGGGCCGTAACCGGCCTTGGCCTGGGCGGCGGGGCGACCGACGAAGGCAATGCGGCGATGACCGCGACGGTACAGCTCGGCGACGGCGTCGTCGACGGTGCGCTCGAAGTCGATGTCCACGTAGGCCAGGTCCGTCGGGTCGGCGGTACGGCCCACCATGACGAAGGGCAAGCCTGCGGCCTTGAGAGCGGCGACGCGTGGGTCTTCTACCTCGACCTCCACGAGCAGAACGCCGTCGGCCTTGCCCTGCCGCACCAGGGCCACGAGCTCGGAGCCCGCCTCGGCCTCGTCCAGCGGCCAGACAGCGAGGTTGTAGCCGTGGCGGGCGGCCTCGTGCTGCGCGCCACGGACGATCTCGAAGACGGTCTCCCCCATGGCGGTATCGAAGTTGGGGAAGGTCATGGCCAGGGTGTGGGAGCGGCGACTGGCCAGACCCCGGGCCATGGCGTTGGGCTGGTAGTTGAGCTCCGCCATGGCGGCGCGGATGCGACGGGCCGTCTCCGGCGCCACCGGGCGAGCACCGGATAGGGCGTAGGAGACGGTGGAGACGGCAACATGCGCCCGTCGGGCGACGTCCTGCATGGTGGCCATGGCATGCCTCCTTCGTGCGTGCATCCCGGCGCCGGTTCATCTCTGAACCGGCTGGGTAGAAACTGCTGGATTGAAACTGTCTGGGCCGTACCGGGCTCGATAACCGTTGCCGAACCCAGCCGCAGAACCTTGACGCCGAGCCCCGCTGAGCAACGATGCCGAGTCCCGCCGAACACCTCGGATCGAAACGCTTCGTCTAAGCGCTTCGATAAGTGTGAGCCGTCACAACCACAGGGGTCAACTCCAGCGGGGAAACATCGAAAATTTCGACTCATGGCACCTGCAGCCCGGTGCTTGTGTGTCCACCGTCGCGGCAGACGTGCCCTGTCGACGCCGTTCGCTGCGATCCCCCTACGGCAGCTCGGCCCGCTGCCGTAGCATGGCCGCCGTGGGCGAGGACAGCGCACGGGGCGACGTCGAGCTGCTGCTGCGGGTGGCGCGCCTGTACTACGAGGAGCACCGCACCCAGGCCGAGATCGCCCGGGAAATCGGTTACTCGCGCCCCAGTGTCTCCCGGCTGCTAACCCGGGCACGCAACCGGGGCATCGTGCGGATCTCGATCTCCCACCCGTTGGAGCACATCCTGTCGGTGGAAAAGCGGCTGCGCGAGGCGCTGCCGCTTAAGACCGTCAGAGTTACCGAGGTCGATGGCTCCGACATCATCGGCGCCATCGGGAGGGCCGGCTCGCAGCTGCTGGTCGACTCCATCTCAAACGGGCAGGTGATCGCGGTCGGCAACGGACGCACCGTCCAGGCCACAGCGCAACAGGTGCCGCAGATACCGAGGGTTGACTGCACTATCGTTCAACTCCTCGGTTCCATCCCGGGTGGGGTGCCGGCGTGGGGCCGCGATGCGCCCACGATCTGCACCCGCATCGCCTCGCAGCTGGGAGCCAAGGTTTCCCGTATGCCGGTGCCGCTCATCGTGGACGACCCCACGCTACTGCGCCCGCTCATGCGGGAGGAGAAAGTGGCCACCACGCTGGCCCTTGCCGCCCGGGCCGACGTCGCACTGGTCGGAGTAGCGGGTGTCGAAGCCAAGGGCGCCGGCAACATTCTGGCCGAGTACCTGACCGCCGACGTCCGTGAGGCGATCCGGGAGGGCGGCGCCGTCGGGCACATCCTCGACCACCACTATGATGCCGCCGGCAGACCCGTGCCCACACCGCTGACGCCGCGTACCCTCGCACTGCCGCTGGAAGAGCTGCGGCAGATTCCGCTGGTCATCGGCGTGGCCGGCGGCGAGGACAAGGTGGAGGCCATCGTCGGCGCCGTGCGCGGCGGCATTTTGAGCGCGCTGGCCACCGACTACCAGACGGCACTGTCGATTCTCGACAGCCTTCACACGCCGTCACAGGAATAGCCACCTTCAGGGGAGAGAGATTCTCGCTGAAGGCACAACACGACGTCGAGCCGAAGCCGCGAGTCCCGTGCGGCAGCGAACGTAATTCCGGCCGTTGCACACAACGGCCCAGCGCACGCGCCACAGTTATCCGTACTTTTCGGTGAAATAACGCGGCTTTCGCCGTTGTGTCGAAGTTACGCGGTAGGGCTCCCGTGTGCAACGGGGCGCTCGACGCACACCGGAGCCTGACAACCGCCTCACCCCCGGAAGGGAGAACCGCACGATTCCGCCAATTCCACCGCAGATCTCTGATCCGAAGTATGCAGCACCGTCATCCGAGGCGCTCGAGTCGCACCCGACCCGGCTCAAGCTGCGACGATGCTGAGCGTTCCGCCAAGCGCACGGGCGATCCGGGCCAGCATGACCCCGCCCGGGGCCTGTGCGCCGTTCTCAATGGCGGATATAACAGACTGCCGGGTGCCAGCCCGCCGGGCCAGCTCCGCCTGCGACAGGCCAGCGGCAGTACGAGCCTCATACACCATCTCAGCAAGCTGCAAGCGAGCCTCCGCCTCAACGGACGCCGCCTCATACTCGGCTCGCTCCGCATCAGTCATCTGAGCCAAAGACTCGTCTCTCAGCTCTTCCCATCGCATGGTCACAAACGCGCCGCTCATTTTCCTCTCCTTTTCCTCTCAACAATGTCGGTGACACCACGACTTGACTCGAGCGCGGCTTGCGCGCGTCTTGCCCGGGCAACTTCCACACGTTCATTCGAACGCTGTTTACGGAACGTAGTCAGCGTCACGACTCTGCGCCCCATGTCAAACACGTAAGTGATACGGCGGTTTACGTTCTCACAAGAGAACCGCAGCTCATACAGACCGCCACCGAGCGGCCGGGAGTGAGGCATGCGAAGCATTTACCCCGAACAGCAAGCCGTTCCAAGGCTCGGCCAGCAGAGGCCTTTCCTGCAGGACTGAGCGCTACATACCAAGCGCACACCTCCTCAGACATCTCAATGACCCACCGCACCGGAGAAGTATATCACGAATAGAGGATATCCTTCAAAGAGGATATCACACGCTCCCATGACGGTTGGCAACATAGGCAACATATGGGTGCACGATCTCGGTCAGCATGACCCAGCCGGGGGCCTGTGCGCCGTTTCTCACTGCGGCTGGCGCTCCGTCGCCTCCGCACTCTGCGGCAGGGACCCGGTGCGCTTGCGGTGGTAGAGCAAGTAAGCGCCCACGCGTGCGCGCAGGCTCGGACGCACCTCATGCGGCCAGCGGCGAGCGATATAAGCGACCGCGTCGTCCACCTCCAGGCGCTGGGTGGAGTTGCCCACCCGCACCCACAGCTCGGTGCCCCCGTTCCCCTTGGGCCCCTTGAGGTAGACCGGGGTCGGCGAGGGCGGCACCGTCACCCGGCACACCTGGCCATCCCCATCGGTGGCCGACGCGAAGTCGATTCTGGGCAGGGCTGCAGCATTCGTCCCCAGCCGCACCCGCCACAAGCTGCGCAGGAACAGCTCGAAGCGATCAGAGTCCGGCTGGCGCAGGGTGGCGTAGTCCGGTTCCAGACCGATCAGCCGTCCATCGTCGTCGACGCCCAGCAGCAGCGTGCCGCCGCGGGAGTTGAGGAAAGCAGCCACTGTCTTGGCGGCCACCGTCTCCATGGCATCATCGCGTTTACCGGTGTGCAGGTTGACCCGTGCGGAAGACTTCAGTTCCAGCGTCTCCGACTCTCCGCGCCGCGCCACTTCAGCAATCGGAGGCAGGGGCGGCTCATGTTGGAGACGCGTGATGATCAGGGCCGTCAGCCCCACCACGACAATGGCCACCAGCACAGCCGAGGCCAACATGCGCGGCGCCCACAGGTAGTCCTCGTTGAACAGCCAGGCGCCGCCGGCGAAGCCGACCCACAGTCCGATGAGCGCCGTCAGTGTTGCGGTGGAGGTGGAGATCGTGGCACGACGACGCACCAGATGGGAGGCGATGCGCCCGGTCAGATAGGCGACAAGGAGCACAGCAGGCTGGATGAGGACGGCGAACAGCAGCATCGGGCTGCGCGGAGCGGCGGGCACGGCCGTCGCGCTAAGGGACAAAACGGCCGGGTGCAGGCCGGCAAGAGTCGTCAGCATGGCGCCTGCGCTCAGTTCGTTCCGGAGTCACGAAGCCGGGACGCGCTGTCCCGAGCCGGTGAGCCGGTGACGGGCGGGCGGGACTGTGCATGCAAGGCGTTCCTCATGGCACGCCAGCGTAGAGGAGTTCACTGTGCTCACCGCCATTCACCGACATTGGGGCCGAGGGGCGCCGTCGCCGAGGGCAACGGCGTCACCGCGCAGCAACGCCCGCTGCCGACGGCATGCCAGACCCTCCCTCGGGACGACGATTCGGCACTTCCCCTGACGATTCGGCACTTGGCTGCAACGCTTCGGCAGTTCGATTGACGGTTCGGCACCCCGGCTGCCGAACCGTCGGGCTACGTGCCGAATCGTCCACCGAAAGGTACGAACCGTCGGCTCACGTGCCGAATCGTCACCACACCACGTCACCCCGCGCCGTCTCTCATCCGCCCGACAACCACGAAGCACCGGGGCGGACCCGGTCAGAAGACCCGGCACCCCTCAGCAACCATCATCGCCATGGCCATTGGTACGGCGTGCACCGACCCGGCTGGACGGCGCTCAGTCGCGAGCGCGCAGGTGGCGGCCCAGCAGAGTCAGGTCGGCGGGGCTGAGCCGGTCGGCCGCGTTGAGGTGATGCCAGAACGGATACGGCAGTCCGGTGTCGCTGATCGCGTCCAACCGGTCCAGTTCCTCCCGCGTCAGCGTCAGCTCTGCGGCACCCAGGTTCTGCGTGAGTTGTTCCTCGGTACGCGCGCCGACGACGAGCGAGGTCACCCCCGGTTTCGTCAGCGTGTAGGCCAGGGCCACTTGGCTTGGCGCGGCGCCGTGGCTATCGGCGATCGCCACGAGTTCCTCCACGATGTCGTACAGGACCTCCGGGTCGTACACCGGTGGTTCGCCCCACCCCTCCACGTGGCGGCTGCCTGCGGGCGGTTCCACTCCACGGCGGTACTTACCCGATAGCAGGCCGCCTGCCAGTGGGCTCCACACCAGGATGCCGATGCCCTGGTCCACCGCCGCCGGGATGATCTCGTGCTCAATGTCCCGGGTTTGCAGCGAGTAGTGGACCTGGTTGCTCACGAACGGTGTCAGCCCGTGTCGGTCGGCCGTCCACAGGGCCTTCATGAGGTGCCAAGCGGCATAGTTCGAGCAGCCGATATAACGCACCTTGCCCGCGTGCACCAGGTCGTCCAGCGCGGAGAGTGTCTCCTCCAGGGGCGTGACCCCGTCCCACTCGTGCACCTGGTAGAGGTCGATATGGTCCGTGCCCAGCCGCCGCAAACTGGCCTCGACACCGCGGATGATGTGGTGACGGGACAGGCCGGCGTCATTCGGTCCCTCCCCCATGGCCATGCGCACCTTGGTCGCGATCAGGACGTCGTCGCGATCGGAACCGAGGGCCTTGCCCAGGATCTCCTCGGACAGTCCCGCGGAGTACATGTCCGCCGTATCGAAGAGGTTGACACCCGCGTCGCGGGCGAGACCGATCTGCCGACGGGCTCCCTCAACGTCGATGCGCCCCACATTGCGCGCGAATCCGGTGCCGCCGAACCCCATGGTGCCCAGCGTGATGGTGGAGACCCGTAGGCCGCTTCTTCCCAGTTGCCTGTATTCCATGTCACTACGCTACGGCGACGATCCGCGAGGCGGAAGACCCGACCCCGCAGATCGTGCCGCAATCTCAGGCCGCCCAGGCGGCGGCGCCCTCGAAGATGAGGCGGCCGACGACGGAGCCCCCGTCGAGGACGCCGATGCTCCGGGAAGCGGAGTAGGCCGCCCGGCCGTGCACGGCCTCCATCTCCCGGGTGGACTCCGAGCCCTGCGCGGCCGCCTCGGCGGCGCGTCGCAGGAGTTCACGGGTGGGCAGCTCCCCCGCAACGGCGGCCGGCGCCCCCTCGGCCAGTTCCCGAGACCCGGGCACGAGCGCGTCCAGGATCGTCTTCTCCCCCGGCTTGGACTCGGCCTTGTCCATCATCGCGGCGACGCCCGCGCTCCTGCACCACGACCGACCCGCACCCACCGTCGACAGCTTTTGTCTGATCGTGTTACATTTACGGCGAAAGTACATCTGTCGCAACGAACGGCATACCGGGTGGGCCTACCGTCTTGCCCCGAGCACTTCGTGCGGGAAAGATGTGCCTGACGCAGCGGACACCGGGGCCCGCCCCCGTCCGGCTGCGCTGCCGCACCGCCACGGTGCAGCAGCTACAACTCAACCGCGCACTGCCGCCGCTACTCAGCCATACAAGGAGTTCATCCATGACCACCGAGCCCCTCGCGCTCACCGACCTCGATCTGAGGGCCATTAACGTTGCCAAGGCTTTGGCTGCTGATGCTGTGGAGGTGGCGGGGTCGGGTCATCCTGGTGCTGCGATTTCGTTGGCGCCGGTGGCGTATGTGCTGTATCAGTATGAGTTGCGTCATGACCCGGCTGATCCGGGGTGGTTGGGCCGGGATCGGTTTGTGTTGTCGGCCGGGCATGCTTCTTTGTTGCAGTATTGCCAGCTGTTCCTGGCCGGTTATGACATCCCGGTGGAGGGCTTCACCCACTTCCGTTCCCCCGCCGGGCTGCCCGGCCACCCCGAGTACGGCCACACCCCCGGCATCGAGACCACCACCGGACCGCTGGGAGCGGGCTTCTCCAACGCCGTCGGCCTGGCAATCGCCGCCCGCCGCGAGCACGGCCTGTTCGAACCCGACGCCGCCGACGGCGACTCCCTGTTCGACCACTTCGTCTACACCATCATGGGCGACGGCTGCATGCAGGAAGGCGTCACCTCCGAGGCCGCCTCCCTGGCCGGCACCCTCCAGCTGGGCAACCTCATCGCCATCTACGACGACAACGACATCTCCATCGAGGGCAACACCGACATCTCCTTCACCGAGGACCCCTCCGCCCGTTTCGCCGCCTACGGCTGGCAAGTGCTCGACGTGGATTGGAAGGCAGGCGGCACCTACCACGAAGACCTGCAGGCCCTGCACCAGGCACTGGCCGCAGCCCGCGCCGAAACCAGCCGGCCCACCATGATCCGCCTGCACACGATCATCGCTTGGCCCTCCCCCACCAAGCAGGGCACGGAAGCCTCCCACGGCGCCAAGCTCGGCACCGACGAGGTCGCCGGCCTCAAAACCGCCCTCGGCCTTGATCCCACCGCTTCCTTCCAGCTGCCCGACGACGTGGTCGCCTTCACCCGCACCCACGCCGCCGAGCGCGCCGCGGCCGCCCGCGCCGACTGGGACGCCCGCTTCGCCGCCTGGCAGCAGGCCTCCCCCGAGCAGGCCGCACTGCTGGAGCGCCTCCAGGCCGGCCGCGTGCGCGATGACGTCGACGCCGCGCTCCCGGTGTGGGAGGTCGGCGACGCCCTGGCCACCCGCGCCGCCTCCGGCAAGACCCTGACCGCGCTGGCCCCGGTCGCCCCCGAACTGTGGGGCGGCTCAGCGGACCTGGCCGGCTCCAACAACACCACCATGGCCGGCGAGCCCTCCTTCCTACCCACCCAGCTCGCCCAGGCCGACGGCGATGGCCCCTACGGCCGCACCCTCCACTTCGGCATCCGGGAGCACGCCATGGGCGGCATCCTCAACGGCATCGCCCTGGACCGCCTCACCCGCCCCTACGGCGGCACCTTCATGGTGTTCTCCGACTACATGCGCCCCGCCGTCCGCCTGGCAGCACTCATGGCACTGGGCAGCATCTTCGTATGGACCCACGACTCCATCGGCGTAGGCGAGGACGGCCCCACCCACCAGCCGGTCGAGCACCTGGCCGCGCTGCGGGCCATCCCCGGCCTCGCCGTCGTCCGCCCCGCCGACGCCAACGAAACCGCCGCCGCCTGGGCGGAAATCCTGCGCCGTCCGGAGGACCC
>NZ_JAWDJJ010000330.1:0-3807 GCF_032465695.1 Actinomyces sp. MRS3W | reverse complement strand
TCCCCGCCCGCGCCAGTTGGAGGATCGCCTTTTGAATAGCGGCTTCACTGATGCCGTCCAGTTGACCGGCCCCCTCAGCCTGACGGTGCGCGGCGGCGAGGTCCTCGGCGTCGTCGGCCCGAACGGGGCGGGCAAGACCACCCTCTTCGACGCCCTATGCGGGGTCGGCGACTTCCAGGCCGGCACTGTGCGCCTGGGCGGACGGGCGATGGGACGGCGCTTGCCCGCCGAGAGCTGCGGCTTCCTGCCCGAGTCGAGCCGCTTGTTCCCGGAGCTGACTGCTCGGCAGGCATGCCGCTTCGAGGCCGCCATGCGTCGTATCGACCTTGATGACGCCGCGCTGGAAGCTCACCTGGAACGTTTCGGCTGCACCGACTTTCGTGACACCGAGGTGCGACACCTGTCGCAGGGGATGACGCGGCGCCTGGGCATTGCCTGCGCCTTCCTCGGCGATCCGCCGGTGGTAGTGCTCGATGAACCCCTCAACGGGCTCGACGTGGACGGTGTCCTCCGGTTCCGCCAGGAACTGGACCGCTACCTGACCGGTGGTGGCGCCGCCCTCATGTCCAGTCACATTCTCAGCGTGCTCGACGAGGTCTGCGAGCGCGTGGTGCTGCTCAAGGACGGGCTGGTCGCCGCCACCGTGGACGTGCGCGACGGCGGCGCCGAGCAGGCCTACCGTGACCTCTTCGGTTCTGCCGGCGGATCACAGAGCCAAGTGAATTCTTAACGCGGCATCAACCTGGGCCATGAGCTCAGTTGGTACATGCCCGAGAACTCGACCGAGCCGTTGAACCGCGACGGAGCGCACCTGTTCGGCTTGCGCCTTGGAATCCACCGAGAGTCCGGTCGTCTGTGCGGGAAGGAACACCTGAAAAGGGAGAATGCGCTCGGTCGCGCTTGTGACCGGTACAACCGTCACCACTCCCTGGCCGAGCATGGCGGCCGCCATGTTGGCATCGTCATTGCTGACCACGACGGCGGGTCGGCGCTTATTCGCTTCGCTGCCGACGACGGGGTCGAGGCTCACCATGCGTATCTCACCGCGCAGCATCGCCGTCCCCATCCAGGCCGTCGGCTACGACGTTGTCCCATTCGGCGGAGTCGGTGGATTTCGCCCAATCCCGCCAGGCCTCCATGTATGCCTCACGCAAGTTCTCCCGATGAAGGTGGCGAATAGCCGTCTGAACTCCGGCTGACCTTGAGGGCAGACCCTCCTGTTCGACGTACTGGTCGAGAAGCTCTAAGTCAGTCTCACTGAGGCTCACACTCACTTTCATACTTGCAATGCTACCATGTTGGTCGTCATTGTGGACAGGGCTTGCTACCGTCTACCGGGGTGCGCGATCCGTAGGGCGGCGATGAACTCCTAGTAGAGACTGTCGCGTTCCAACAGCTCCTCGTGGGTTCCTTCATCGCGGACGCTCCCGTTCTCCGGGATGATGATGCGGTCGGCGTCAATGACGGTGGACAGGCAGTGGGCGATGGTGACCACGGTCCCCGCCCGCGCCAGTTGGAGGATCGCCTTTTGAATAGCGGCTTCACTGATGCCGTCCAGTTGAGCGGTCGCCTCATCGAACAGCACCAGATCAGGGAAGCGCAGCAGGGCGCGCGCGATGGCGAGGCGCTGCCTCTCCCCGCCGGACAGGCTGGTGGCGCCGACCTGCGCGTCAAGCCCCTCGGGTAATCGACGCGCCGTGTCCGCCAGGCCGACGGCGTCGAGCGCCTGCCACACCTCTGCGTCGTCGGCACCCGGATGCCGATAGTGAACGTTGTCCCTCATGGTTCCCGGGATCACTGGCGTCTTGACGGTGCCAGCGCGCGCATGCCGGAATCGAGCGAACCGCCGAGCTCGCCCAGGGAGTCCGGGATCCACTTGATCGCCAGGGGAGTGGCTAGTGAGGTGGCGGTCCCCGCCAGCCCGAGCACAACCCCGAGAATCAGCACCTTCCGGTGCGGCTTGATGTATTGCTGCAGGACGCGAATCCGCTCCCGGTTCTCCTCGCGCGTTGTCACGGCCTCAATGAAAGCCGAAGTTCCATGGGGCATAGGCGAGGTTAGCCTGACAGCTGAACGCCATATCGACCGGTTTCGGTACGGCATTAGTGCCGGTTTCGGCATGTGATTAGTGCCGGTTTCGGTGAGGGGCGGGCGCCCGGCGTGCTTGGGCTTAGGCGAGGGGCGGGAACTCCTCCAGGGAGAACACCGACTCCACGGGCACCTCGAAGTAGGCGGCGATGCGTAGCGCCAGGTACAGGGAGGGGGCGTATTCGCCGCGCTCCAGGTAGCCGACCGTCTGGTAGTGGACGCCGAGCGCCTCCGCCAGCTGCCGGCGGCTGACCTTGCGGTCGGCGCGCAGCACGGCGATGCGGTTGTGAACGACTTCCCCGGCCATATCACATGCCACTCTGCGAGCTGAGGGTCGCCCGCATGTGCGCCAGGCCGCCGATGGTTTCCTGACGGAAGCTGCGGCGGATGATGGGGGCCACGAGTGCGAAGCCGACGACTATCCACGCCACCAGCACGAGCACTGCCAGGCCCGGGTGGAAGGCACCGCCGACTTCCCAGGCCGGGTCGCCGACAAGCGCCCACCGGGCCAGGTGCCCGGACCAGTAGGCGGGGAAGGGCAGTTGGAGTATCTGCAGCCAGCGGGGCATGGCCGCAAGCGGATACATGAAACCGCTGGTGGCCCACAGGGCCATAATCCCAAGGTAGGCAAGTGTGAAGCTGTAAGCGCCGCGGATGAGGGCGCCGATGAGGAATCCGAGTGGAGTGCTGGCCAGGGCCGCCAAGAGCATGAGGACCAGGCACACGACCACATCGCGTGGACTGACGGAAATCGAATCGACGACGAGCATGAATCCCACAAGCACAATGACTGCACCTACCACCGCTTGAATCACGACGGAGATGGTCTTGCCAATGGCCCAGGTCATGGGTCCATGCGGCAGAATGCGCACCCGCAGCCGTGCCCCGCCAATGCGGTCGGTGTAGGTCTCACTGGATATCTGGACCACGCACATGGAGACATAGGCGCCGATGGAACCGGCCGCGAACATCGTACCGAAGGCGGTAGTGGAGCCGAGTCCCTCTCCCGGTTTGTCCGCAAGACGACCGACGAACAGGACAACGGCAGCGGGGAGGCAGAAGGTGAGCACGCTGGCACCGAGGAAGCGGGGGCGCAGATCGGAGTACGCCTGGCGCAGTGCCGCGCGCAGTACGGCCAGGGGAAGCGGACGGGTGGTGGTCATGAGTGCTGCTCCTTGTGCTCCTCGGCCTGCTTGACGAGGGCGAGGTAGGCGTCTTCCAGGGTGGGGCGGGTGACGGATAGCTCGGAAATGGCGCTTATATCCAGTTGCTGGAGGAATGCCTCGGGGGCGGCGGTGGCGTGCACGTGACGGGTCCCGTTCTGCACCCAGGTCACCTCCGCCTCGCGGCCGAGGCTCTCGCGCAGCTGGGTGACCGTGCCGTCGGCGATGATCCTGCCGGCGGACATGATGATGACCCGTGAGGCGAGGCGCTCGGCCTCGGCCAGATCGTGGGTGGTCATGAGCACGGTGGCCTCTTCATCAACCCGTTGCATGATGAGGTCGTGGATGCGGCTCTTGGAGGCGGGGTCGAGTCCCGTCGTCGGCTCATCGAGCACGAGCAGTTCCGGGCGGCCCAGCAGGGCGGCGGCGAAGTCGAGGGTGCGGCGCTGCCCGCCGGACAGGCGCCCCAGGCGGCTATCGGCCTTGTCCGCCAGGTCGACGGCGTCCAGGACCTCAGCGACCGTGCTCACCCGCGGTGTCGCCGTGAGCATGACCG
>NZ_JAWDJJ010000329.1:0-19599 GCF_032465695.1 Actinomyces sp. MRS3W | reverse complement strand
CCACCGCCATGCTCGCGGGTGTCCCCGGCGTGGAGGCCAGCGCCGAGCCCGCTGCGCAGGGCGCCCGGGTCACTATTGTGGCCGGCGGCCCCGATGAGCAGCGGCTGCTGGAAGCCGCCGGGCACCTGGGGCGGCTGCGGGAGCTCGGCCCCGTCACTCGCCCACTGACGGAGATCTTCCGTGATGTGCTCGCCGCCCCCACCGACCCGTCCCCCGCAACCGGACAGGAGGCCTGAACCGTGCCCGCTCCCGAACGCTCCGTCATCTCCCGCTCCCAGGAAATCCGCCTGGTCGCCGGACGCGAGCTGCGCGCCCAGCTGTTCAAGCGCTCCGCGGTGATCGCCACCCTCATCATGCTGGTCCTCGCCGTCGGCGGCATCCTCGTCGTCGCCCATCTGACCGGCGGCGAGGATGAGCCCTTCCGCCTGGGGGTGTCCGCCTCGGACTCCGCCGCCGGGCTCGAGTCCTCCCTGGAGCAGGTGACCGACGCGAATGGGCTGGCCATCGAGGTGGTCGACGTCTCCGGTACCGAGGCCGAAGCGGCGCTGGGGATCGGCGCGGACTCCGATGATGATGCCGCAGTCGACATGGTCCTCGACCTGACCGGCTCCTCCCCCGCGCTCAAGGTCGCCCAGGAGGGCGACGCCAACCGGGCCGTGGTCGCCGCCGTCACCGACGTGCTTCAACAGGCGGCTCTGTCCGAGCAGATCAGCGCCCTGGGCGGTGACCCCGCCCAGGTGGCGGTCTCACTGGCCGAGGCCGTGCCCCAGGTGGAGGTCCTCGACCCTCCGGAGCAAGATTCCGCAAACTTCGGGGCCCGCTACACCGTGCTGTTGATCGTCGACATCCTTCTGTTCGTCATCGTCATGGGTGGAGGTCAGGCGATCGCCATGGGAGTGGTGGAGGAGAAGTCCAGCCGCATCGTGGAGATCCTGCTGGCTTGTGTGCGCCCCACTTCGCTGCTGGCCGGCAAGGTCCTGGGCACCGGCACCGCCGTACTGGTTTCCTATGGTTTGGTCGGCGTCATCGCCGGTGTGACGGCCAAGCTCAGTGGGGTATTGCCCGCGGGCGCCGTTGATATTGACACCGCTCTGGTCGCCATGGTTGTGTGGATGATCGTCGGCTACACGATTTACGCGGTGGCCTACGCCGCCGCGGGGTCGTTGGTCAGCCGCCAGGAAGATGTGGCCAACGTGGTCATGCCCCTGACCATGACGCTCATGGTGCCCTATGTGCTGTCATTCGTCATGGCGCTGGGCGACTCGTCGTCACTTCTGTACCGGGTACTGGCCTACCTGCCGCCCTTCGCGCCCTTCCTCATGCCGGCCCGGCTCGTGCTGGGCGTGTCGTCCTGGGGAGAGCAGCTGGTGGCACTGGCCATCACGCTGGTCTTCATCCCGGTGGTCGTGTGGTTCGCGGCAACGGTGTATACCCGGGCCGTCACCCGCACCGGCGCCCGCGTTCCCCTCAAGGAAGTCCTGGCCCGCCGTTCGGCCTGAGTCTTGCTCCACCGTCTTGGGCGAGGGCGCGGTCCCGGTCAGGGTCTGGAAGCACTCGGACACGTGGCGGCGCGGACATCGTCTCAGTGCGGCGTGTGGCCCCGCCTCTGTGCCCGGCGGTTGGCGCGGGCATCTCCCCACGATTTGCGACCTTCGGGTACGTTTCACGACCCCGGGGTGGTCGTCAAACGTACCCCGGGGTCGTAAACCATCACGTCAACGGGCGGGTCCAGGAGGTTCCACCACACCCGCGCGCCAACCGAAGCCCCATCCGCCTCGTCCCGGCCCGCTCCTGGCCAACTCGGCAATGCGCGTGCACTCGAGAGAGCCGTGCGCCGGTTCAGGCCCCCAGCTCGGGGAACCAGATGGCGATCTCGCGGGCAGCCGACTCCGGCGAGTCGGAGCCGTGCACGAGGTTCTGGATGGCGTCGGTGCCCCAGTCGCGGCCGAAGTCGCCCCGGATGGTGCCGGGGGCCGCCGTCGTCGGGTCGGTGGCGCCCATGAGCGAGCGCACCCCGGCCACGACGCGCTGTCCCTCCACGACGACGGCCACGACCGGGCCGCGCGTCATGTACTCCACAACGCCGGGATAGAAGGGCTTGTCAACGTGCTCGGCGTAGTGGGCGGCCAGCACCTCGGCGGTGGGCACGACTAGTTTCAGCGCCGTCAGGCTGTACCCCTTGGCTTCGATCCGCCGCAGAATCTCGCCGGTCAGGCGCCGCTCGACGGCGTCGGGCTTGAGCAGGACGAGGATGCGTTCGGGAGCGGCGGTCATGGCGTTCCTTTCATCAGGGCAGCTGCTCGGATACGAGCAGCGCAGCGAATGAGGCGAGTTTAGCCTGCGGGCCGGGCCGCTGCGCCGGAGAACCAGAGGGCTCAGGACCGGCCGAACAGGGCTCTCGTCTCGGCGGCGAGCACGACCGAACCGACCACGAGCACGCCGGACGCCGTCAGCGGAGCGTCATAGCCCTCGGACATGGTCACCGCCTGCTCGACCCCGGCCAGGAGCGTGGGCGCCACCACCACGCGGTCGGCGCCGAAGACCTCGCGGGCCACCGCACCCAGATCCTCCACGTCCATGGCGCGCGTGGAGTCGATGGGCACGCAGACGACGGCGTCGCAGGCGGGCTCCAGCACCGAGAGGATGCCCTCCACGTCCTTGTCGGCCATGGCCCCGACCACCACCACCAGATGCTGGAAGCCGAAGGCCTCCTCCACGGCGGGGACCAGGGCGGTCACGCCATGGGGGTTGTGACCGGCGTCGACGATGACCGTCGGGCTGGAGCGCAGCACCTCCAGGCGACCCGGACCGGTGACCGAGGCGAAGCCGTCCTCGACGATCTTCGCCGGCAGGGGACGACCGCCGAAAATCGCTTCCGCGGCCGCGAGCGCCAGGAGGGCGTTGTGGGCCTGGTAGCCGCCGTGCAGGGGCACGAACACGTCCTCGTACACGGCCGCGGCGGTGGCGAAGGTGACCATCTGGCCGCCGACGGCGAGGGTGCGGTCCACGACGCGCAGCACCCCGGCGTCCGGGGCGTCCGGGTCCTCCTCCGGGTCGAGCTCGCGGCGCCACAGCACCCGGTGTGCGGCGGCGGCGTCGGCGA
Source organism: Actinomyces sp. MRS3W (assembly GCF_032465695.1). NCBI lineage: Bacteria > Bacillati > Actinomycetota > Actinomycetes > Actinomycetales > Actinomycetaceae > Actinomyces > Actinomyces sp. MRS3W. Next base: position 16,496 of record NZ_JAWDJJ010000329.1, on the reverse strand, counting down.
TGACCGCTTGCGCCGGCTCCGGTTGGAGGGAGGTGATGAGGGTGGCTTCGTCCTTGATGATGCCGGCCTTGTTGGCGGCGACCTCCGCCAGCGTGGTGCCGAGCCAGGTGGCATGGTCCAGCCCGATCGGGGTGATGACCTCCACGTCGGCGGGAACCACATTGGTGGAGTCCCAGGTGCCGCCCATGCCGACCTCGATGACCGCCACGTCCACCGGGTGGTCGGCGAAGGCGGCCAGCGCCATAACGGTGAGCACTTCGAAGAAGCTCAGCCGGGGCCCGCCCGCCGCCTGCGAGCGGGCATCCACCATCTCAATGTAGGGCGCGACATCCTCCCAGGCGGCGATGAAGTCCGCCTCGCTGATGGGCTCGCCGTCCAGGGCGATGCGTTCCCGAATGGTGGCCAGGTGCGGGCTGGTGAAGCGGCCGGTGCGCATGCCGGTGGCCGCCAGCAACCGTTCGGTCATGCGAGCGGTGGAGGTTTTGCCGTTGGTGCCGGCCACGTGCACCACCCGGTAACTGCGCTCGGGGTTGCCCAGGATGTCGAGCACGGCTTCGACGCGTTCCAGTGACGGCTGCACCTGGTGCTCGGGGGCGCGGGAGAGAATCTCCGCCTCGACCTGCCGCATGCGCTCCGATACCTCGACGGCATGGGCGGCTGCGGTCAAGTCCGCACGGTGGCGCTCCGCCTCGTCGACGGCGTCGGCAGCGGGGGCGTCGGCATCGGGCAGTGTGGGCTCCCAGTCGTTCCAGTCATCGGAGTCGTCCTCGTCAACCTCCGCGAGCAGGGCGTCAAGACGCTCAAGGTCACCGCCGGGAACCATATTGGCGGCGACCAGCTCGCGCAGGGCCGCCAGATCCTCCGCCTCGGCCTCGGCGTCGCGCTGCCGGGCGGCGAAGGCAGCGGCGTCCGTCTGGGCGACGGATTGTTCGCCCGGGGAGTCGGCAGCCTCCAAGTACGGAAGCAGATCCGGGTCGATGCCGGTGTCCGCCCGCGTGCCGTCGGGGCCGTAGACGGCGTCGACGACGTCCTCGCCGGAGGCGCCGGCGGGGATGCCGAAGGCGGCTCCGGGGTGAGTATCCGACCGGGTGGAGTCGGCGTCCCGATCGTGGCGCTGCTCGCTGCTCATATGCTCCTGTGCCTGCTTCCTGCTCGAGATAACCCGAGCAAGCCTAGATGATTGACACTGCGGGTGTCGGGCAGTGTGGGTACCGGCACAGGCCCCGCCCCGCATCACCGAAACCGGCACTAATAACGTGCCGAAACCGGCACTTGTAACATGCCGAAACCGGTCGAAGTTGCTGAGGGTCGGCTAAGTCTCGGCAAGCCGCTCGGGTTTGTTGGAGCGGTGCCGATCTGGTTATGCAGTGACGGATATGGACGGTCATGGCCGGCCGCCCAGCCGCAATGCCCGTTGCGAAGCTCGTCTCATGCCCCATCAACGACGCGTTGATGGCAGGATGACCCCATGTCCTCACCAATCCTTCACGACGGGAGCGCTTCTGCTCCGCTGCCGCTGGATGACATGCCCCCGGTCACCGCCTGGCTGTCCGATATGGACGGCGTGCTGGTCAAGGAGAACCGGGCGCTGCCCGGGGCCCAGCAGTTCCTGGATGCACTGGGCCGGAAGGGCATGCCCTTCCTCGTGCTGACGAATAACTCGATCTTCACCAACCGGGACCTGTCGGCCAGGCTCAAGCGCTCGGGCTTGGATGTGCCCGAAGAACGTATCTGGACCTCGGCCAATGCCACGGCCGCCTTCCTCACGCAGCAGTCGCCGGAGTCAACCGCGTACGTCATCGGCGAGGCCGGGCTGACGACCGCTCTGCACGCGGCGGGATACGTGATGACGGATCAGGACCCCGAGTACGTCATCCTCGGAGAGACCCGCACCTACGACTTCAACGCTCTGACCAAGGCGATCCGCCTCATCGAAGCCGGCGCCAAGTTCATCGCCACTAACCCCGATGTCAACGGCCCCTCCGACGAGGGCACCCTGCCCGCTACCGGCGCCGTTGCCGCCATGATCCGGGCGGCCACCGGGCGTTCGCCGTACTTCGTCGGCAAACCGAACCCGGTCATGATCCGTGCGGGCCTCAACCAGATCGGAGCTCACTCCGAGTCCGCCGCCATGGTCGGGGACCGCATGGACACCGATATTCAAGCCGGAGTTGAGGCCGGGCTGCGCACGCACCTGGTGCTGTCCGGCTCAACCTCCCTGGAGCAAATCGAGGCGTTCCCCTTCCGGCCCTTCGGCATCCACGAGGGCATCGGGGAACTCATTGAGCTGGTGGAGGCCGAGCGCTGACGCCACGGGGCTCGGCCACGCGCTCCCGGCGCGCGTGGAATTACCCGACCACGCTCCACTCCCCCTCAGGGGTGGAATCGAGGCAGTCCGCAATCCCCGCGTCGTGGAAGGCCTTGTGGGTGGCGCCGGGTCCGTCAACGAAATGCTCCCAGCCGGTCTGATGGGCGACGACGACGTGCCCCGCCGCAAGCAGCTGCGCAGCCGCGCTGGCCCGTTCAGCGGACAGGCTCAGCGGGCGTCCGGCGAACTTCGCGGGCACGGTCGCCCGGCCGGCGTGGAGCACGGCGTGGTCGATCTTTCCGAAGCGCTCCTTGACCTGCGCCACCAGCGCCAGGGAGGTGTTGTCGCCGGAGACGTAGATCGTGGTCCCGGGCGCTTGGATGACGAAACCCGTCACCTCACAGTTGACGTAGCCCGCGGCGTCGGTTTCGCCGTCTGCTGGACCGTGCCGGGCGGGGACGGCAGTGATGGTGGCGGCGTCGCTCACCCGTACCGCTTCCCAAGGGGCCAGCCCCTCGGCGGGTCCGCCGAGAAGACGGGCCGACCCGGGATTGGTGAGCAGACGCGGCGCCGCCAGGGCGAAGGCGCGTCCGGCGACGTCGAGGTTATCGGCATGGTCCGCATGACTGACGAGTACGACGTCGGTGTCCGCGAGTGCCGCTGTGGTCACGGCCGGGCCGCGGGTTTTGCGCAGGGCGCCGTAGTCGGTGGGCGCATCGAAGGTGGGGTCGGACACGAGGCGCAGGCCGGCGACGTCGATGACCACAGTGGGTCCGCCAACGGTGAGGAAGCCGAGTTCGTGGCGTGGTAGTGGGGCTGTCATGCATTCTCCTTGAAGGCGTCGCCGACGTGCTACGGGATGTTAACCGCGCCGGTGCCCTTACTGCGATCCCTCCCGCTTGAGCACTACCTTGACGGTCCGGCACAGGATTTTCAGATCCAGCAGCAGCGTCCAGTTGTCCACGTAGTGCAGGTCGAGGCGGATGGCCTCCTCCCACGGCAGGGACGAGCGGCCGCTGACCTGCCACAGGCCGGTAATACCCGGCTTGGCCTGCAGGCGGCGGGCGGCGACGGCGTCGTACAACGCCACTTCTTTGGGGACCTGCGGGCGCGGCCCCACCAGGCTCATGGTTCCCTGCAGCACGTTGAACAACTGGGGGAGCTCGTCGATCGAGGTACGCCGCAGTATCTTTCCCAGCCGGGTGATGCGCGGGTCGTTGTCCACCTTGAACAGGGGTTTGTCGAGCCGGTTCTGCTCGCGCAGCAGCCGTTCGAGCTCGGCGTCGGCGTTCACGCGCATGGTGCGGAACTTCCACATTTGGAACTCCTGGCCATCCAACCCCACCCGGGTCTGTCGGAACAGGACGGGGCCGCCGTCCTGGCGACGCACGAGCAGGGGGACGACGAGCCATACGGGCGTCAACGCCACAATGAGCAGGGCCGATGCGGTGACATCCACCGCCCGTTTGACCACCGATGTGGCGACTGCCGGGAGCGACCGCGTTCCCGTGCGGGATTTGCGCTTCAGTAGGGTTTTTCTTTGCTCGGTGCTGGACGTTGTCGAAACCAGGGGGACAGGTGAATCAATCATGGGAGGTTCCAGAAGACGTGAGGGATGTTCAGGGGCGGCGGACAACGTCCGCGCTACGAGCGGTCTCCTGATCGGGGTGGGCCCGATCAGTTGACTTGCGGTTGCGCCGGCCTGACGCGGCGGCGAGCAGCAGGACCGCGTAGGTCGCCACTGGCGCACCAACGGCGCCAGTGGCGACGGCGCGAGCGGTAGAGGGCGAGCGGGATACGTCAGCCAGTTCGGCTGAAGACATGAGCAGCACCTGTGCTGGAGCCGGAGTTCCTTCCAGGTTCTCGAGCTCAGCAGCGGTCTGTGTGATGACCTCATCGGCAATGCGCCGGGCCAGTGCCGCCGAATCCGCGCGCGCCGTGATCACCAGCGTATGAGTGTCCGCGGTGTGCGTGGCGGTCAGCGCGTCCGCCAGGGCCGCCGGGGAGGTGTCCAGTCCCAGGGAGTCGGCCACCGCCTGGGCGACGGTCGGGGAGGTCATCACCGGCACCAGCGATTCAGCCTGGCTGATGGCCAGCTGCTCGGCCGCGTACTGGGCGGAGGAACCTCCCTGCTCGGTGGTGGAGGGCTCCACGTGCACATAGGCGGTGGCGGTGGCCGTGTAGGTCACGGGGGATAGCCGCACGAGGGCGTAGGCGAGGCCACCACCCACCAGCGCGGCCACGAGTAGGAACCCGACCCAGCGCCGGGTGAGCTTGAGGATGTCCGTCAGCGTCATATGCGCCTCACCGCCCAACGGCGCGCCGGAGTACGGCGTTGTCAAGGCGGTTCGTCGACCGGGGGCACCCGTAGGGCGGACGTTTGAATGCAGTCATATTGGTGGACTCCTGTTCGTTGTTCATATGGTCCTTGCGGTCCTTGACTTGATTGGTTACTCGGTTGGTGGCTTGGTTGGCATCTGCCGAGGTCTTGTCCCTCGTGCTTCCGCCGACGCGGTACCGGTGGGCGTCATTTCATGGCGTTGATCTCCCGCAGCGAGGTAGTCAGAGCCTGCCGGTTGAGCAGGAGGACGACGGCGGACACCGCGCATAGCACGGCCACGGCGATGCCGAGCACCGGTAAGTGCAGCGCATGCAGGGCGGCGCGCAGCGCCCAGCCGAGCAGGGCTACGGCGATGGTGGTGACGGTGTAGCGCCCGAGCGTGCGGGCGTCGAATGCCGAGGCGAAGCTGCCGTCGATCTCCCTCAGGCTGAGCCGTAGCAGCACGCAGGTCATGGCCAGGTTGACGGCGACAGAGGCCACCGCCGGGCCGACGAATCCGAGGAGCGAGTATGCCAACGGGCACGCCACGATGTTGACGGCGATGGCGACGAGGGACACGGTCATGAGCGTGCGGGTGCGGCCGGCCGCGCTGAGAATGAGCGACAGACCTGCGAAGCGGACCATCGTGGTGATCAGGTAGAGGCGGAATACGGTCAGCCCACCTAGGTAACGCGCCCCGTACAGCACCTGGATGACCTCGGGGGCGGCCACCATGGTGGCGACGCAGAAGGTCACCGTGGTCAGGTAGCCGACGGCGAGGTAGTGGCGGAAGAGCTGCCGTACCAGGTCCTGACGGCCGGCACCCAGGTAGCGGGTGACGATCGGGATGATGACGGTCAAGAAGGAGTTGGGGATCACGTCCAGGGGCAGCACGGTGGAGGCGTTGGCGTAAACCGCGTACCTCTCCGTGGTCTCGTACAGGCCGATGACCAGGGCTCCGACTTGTCGCATGACGGAGGAGGTCATGACATAGACGCCCATGGGCAGTGCGAAGACAAGGATGTCCCGGACAAAGACCCAACGGGGGCGGGCCGGGAGCAGCAGGTACTGCCAGCGCCGGAAGCAGTCCCAGAACCACAGCACCGAGAGCAGGTCGAGGGCGAGCAGCATGACGAACAGCACCGCAATAGAGGAGGTCACCAACGCGGTGATCAGGACGGAGGTGAGCTTGAGGGCGGAGAAGGCCAGGTTGCGCACAGCGATGGCCCGGGCCCGGCCGATCGACACGACCAGCACCTGCAGCATGCTCATCATGTTGGTGAGCATGGGCCGCAAGGCGAGCAGGACTATGAGCGGTTCCAGCAGCGGGTTGGAGAAGTAGCCACCGATCGCGCCGCGCGCCACCACCAGAACAACCGCCGTGATCAGACCGATGATCGTCTGCAGGCCCAGGATGGTGCGGACGTAGTCACGGGAGGAGCCGTTCCGGCCGCCTCGGTTGAAGAAGTAGTTGACGGCGTCGACCATCCCCAGGATGGTCCCGTCGGAGCAGACGGCGACCAGCAGCACGCCCTGCGAGTAAGTGCCATAGGCGGTCAGGGACAGGCTGTGCGACAGGATCATGGTGTTGACCATGGCGGAGGCAAGCGTGATGATCTTGACGCTGGCCAGTAGCAGCGAGTCGGCGGAGGTTCCGGATTTGAGCCTGGGACGACGCGTTTTGGCGACTCGGGAGTCGGCGCTCATCGGGACTCACCCCCATGGTGATCGCAGTAGCCCACCAGTTCCCCCGCCCGGCTCGCGAGGAAGGGGATGAGGTAGAACAGCGCCATGTTGTAGGTGTAGATCTCGGTGACCATCATGATCGACATGGCGGCGTAGATGGCGATGAAAGCGGCCCGGACGCGCGGGCTGCAGCGTGCATGGTCAGCCTGGGTACTCGCGGTCCACAACAGGGCGAGGAACAGGGCGACAGCCACCAGCCCGCCGTCGTACATGAGCTGCAGGTACTGGTTGTGCGCCTGCCAGGTCAGGCCGCTGGCACCGGGGATGAAGGCGCCGAACCGATAGTTGATGCCGTATCCGAACAGCGGCGAATCCCCCAGGATCGGGAAGGCGGCGTCCCACAGGTCGGTGCGGCCGGTCAGGGACACCGATTTACCGAACAGGTGGCCCAGCACGTCGGCGAAATGGACCTGGATGCGGGCCCCAACCACGAGCAGGGTCGCTGCCACGCTCAGGACGGTGACGCCGCGCATGGACACCAGTCCGCGCCCGCTCGGCCAGACGCGGGCGGCCACATAGAACAGTATGGCGATGCCTGCGCCGACGGCCGCCGTGGCCACCTGCAGCGAGGCGATCTGCAGGATGCCGTTGAGCACCGCCAGCACTGTCCGCCAGCCGATGCGACGCCGTGAGGTGGAGTCGTAGAGGAGGGACACCAGCGTGGCCGTGAAAATGCAGTCGGTGACCCGGGTGCGGATGCCCAGCAGGTAGGAGGGCTGGGCGAACTGTCCCTCCATGCTGAAGGTCCGGTGGGTATCGGTGAGGATCATGAGGTAGTTGATGACCAGGTAGGCCAGCAGCAGATCGGCGATGACCCGCAGTAGGCGGCGCCGCGCATCCGGGCCGGCGGCGGCTTGCAGCTCGATGAGCAGGAACAGGGAGACCTGGGCGACGCTGGCATACCCCCAGTTGAGCAGGTCGCCGCCGTGGTACAGGGTCGGTGGCAGGAAGGCCAGGCGGTAGAAGACGAAGATGAAGAATACGGGTGACAGGGGCGGGCGACGCACCAGATGCGCCACGCACAGGCCCATGAAGATCGCCGCGGTGGCAATCTTGACCAGCGGTGCCAGCAAGGGGTCCTGATCCACCAGAATCGGCTTCATGAGGATCAGGCACACCACCGCCAGCCCGAGGTAGCGCAGCGGGTAGCAGCGTTGCCCCAGGCGCGACGCCCACGCCGCAGGGTCGGGCACCGCCCGGGGACGAGCCAAGGCGGTGGGAGCGGTGTCAGCGGTAGAGCTCAAGGTACTTCTCCGTCATCGTGCGGGCCGAGTGCGCCTCGGCCGTGCGCACCGCGCCGGCGCTGAGCCGGGCGTAGCGGTCGGGGTCGTTCCAGATGGCCTGTACCGCCGCCGCAGCCCGGTCGGCGTCGGGTTCCACCAGGGCGCCGTTAACGTCACCCACGACGACGTCCGGGACGCCGCCCACCGGTGTGGCCACAGCGGGCAGGCCGGAGGCCATCGCCTCAATGAGGCTCATCGGCTGACCCTCGTAGTCGGACAGCAGCATGAACAGGTCGGCGTCCTGGTAGAAGGGGCGCGGGTCCCGCTGCAGGCCAGCGAAGTGGACGCGGTCGGCGATGCCGAGCGTGCGGGCCTGCGCCTCCAACTGCCCGCGCAGCGGCCCGTCCCCCACCAGGGTGAGGGACGCGTTCATCCCGGTCTGTCCCAGCGCGGCCACCGTGTGCAGCAGCAGGCCGTGGTTCTTGGCAGGCACCATCCGGGCAACGCACAGCAGGCGCGGGCCGCCGTCGTGGACCTTCCGGTCACCCTGGCAGCGGAAGCGCTCGACGTCGACGCCATTGCCCACCACCGGAACCGCGGACGATTCCAGCCCGTACTCGCGGCAGATGGAGTCGCGGACCTGCTCGGTCAGCGCCACCGGCACCACCCCGTGAGTGAAGGCGCGGCGGTTCAGCGTCCGCAGGGCGGGACGCTGGGTCTCCTTGTGGGCGACGTTATGGACGGTGTGGATGATGCGGGCGTCGGTACCGGACAGGCGCACGGCGGGCACCACGTACTCGAGCACCGGCAGGTGGGTGTGTACGACGGTGGGGGCGAAGTCCCGGATCTGTCGGCGCAGTTTGCCAATGGCGCGGGGATCGGGTCCTTTGGCCTTGTTGAGGGCGACGACGTCGATGCCGGCCTGTCGCATGCGCGCACCCACGTCCGTATTCGCCCCGTGCAGGGACACTACCCGGACCGGAACGGCGGCCGCAGCCAGTTCGCGGGCAAGGCCCAGCACCATGGTTTCGGCGCCGCCGGTGTTGAGCCCATGAATGACGATGAGTACCCGGGGCGGGCGCGCCGGAACGGCTCCGCCGGCGTCGAGGGCGCTGACGATCTCGCCGATCACCGCCTCGGCGGAGTAGTCGGCGGCGCGGGTGAAGATCGCCCGGCGCATGGCGGCGACCTCGGCCTCGGGCAGCTCGAGGAAACGGCGCAAGGTGTCGTGCAGCTGCTCGGGGTGGTCGTAGTCGTAGCTCAACCCGGTGACGCCGTCTTCCAGCATCTCGTCGTAGTAGGGCCAGCGGCTGGCGACGACGGGCAGGCCCGCGCCCATGGCGTCGATGATGGTCCCGGGAACGCCCTCCCCGGGCCACCTGGTGGGGAACAGCAGGGCGTAGTAGTCCCGCATGATGTCAACGCCGCGCTCGGCGGGCGCCACCCCCGCGTAGTGCACACCGGGGTGGGCGGCGACCAGGCGGTGGAACTCTGCCGCGTAAGCGGGGTCCAGTGGGCCGTAGATGTCCAGGGTGGCGATCTCACGCCCGGCCTCGGCGTTGATGGCGGCAACGGTCTGAATCGCGTTGGTGATGCCCTTGTGGGGCGTGACACGGCTGAAGGTGCACAGCCGGAAGGGGCGTTCCGCGGGCACCGGGGAGGCGGCGGCCTGGGTCGGCAGATCCTTGAAGTTGGGCAGATAGGCGGCGTTGGCCACACCGAGTTCGCCCAGCCGCCGTTCCAGGGCGCGGCTCTCCACCCAGTTGATCGCAAAGGAGTTGAGCTGGCGCACCAGTTTCCCGCTGCGGTCCTGCTCGATATTGTCCGCCAGGTGGCCGCCGATGAGATTGTGGTAGATCCGCTTATGTCCCATCCGTGCGGCGGCGGACAGGATGGGGAACAGGGCGCGGCGGCCGCCGGCGGACAGCAGCACGACGATGTCGTCGCAGGTGCGCAGGCAGCGCAGCAGCTCCCGGGTCACCTGGGGCGCACGGCGGCGGTAGTCGCGAGTGTCGACGCCGACGATGCGGTCGGCGCCATAGTGGGCGGCCAAGTGCCGGTACAGGGTGCGGGTCTTGATGGTCTGCCCATCAAGCAGGGTCGCCTCCGGGTCGATTCGGCCGACAATCCCGATCCTGCGGCGCATCAGAGCATCACCCCTTTGAAGGGTTTCTTGTCCGGGAGGCTCAGCTGGCTGCCCACCACCGCGTCGTAGTGCGCGGGTGCGAAGCGGGGCAGCCCGTTGGAGCTGGTGAAGGTGATCTCGCCGACGTACACGCGGCCGGCCACCTCGTAGAAGTCCACGCGGGCCAGCGCGAAGTCCCGCGCCAGTTGGGTGGTGATCTCGAGCATCTCCTCCAAGTGCTGGGGACGGGAGAGGTCCGCGGCGGCGTCCTCACCACGGTCGTAGTGGGCGTTGTAGCGGAAGGGTGCCCGGCTCCAGTCCGGCAGGACGGTAACCATGCGTTCCTCGGTGAAGCGCCCGTCGACGGTGATGGCGAACTGAACCTGCCCGTTGAAGGCCATGAACTTGTAGTCGCGCAGGCCGCCGCTGTCGTCCTGGAGGAACTGTTCGCACACAATCCGCGGCTCGCAGAACTCGTAGTGCAGCTCAAAGCCCCCCGTCATGGCCATGCGCCGTCCCAGCCAATCGGTCAGCTGGCGGCGAGCGCTGGCCACGTTCAGCGCTCGCCCCTCCGGAACCACGAGGTTCCACCGCGAGCCGTGGGTCGCTTTGAGCACATACCGGTCGGGAAGAGCATCGAAGTCGATGTCGTCGGCCGAATCCCATACGCCGACGAGCGGCACCAGGTACTCCTCGCCGATCTGCTGCGCGACGAACTCCCGCATGAGGTACTTATCCGCCAGACGCCCCTTGATGGGGGTGGAGTCGTACAGCTTGAGCCATTGCGCCTTCTCGGTGAAGGTCTGCGGATGATCCAGATCGCATGTCTGCCCGGTCGACAGCCGATACCAGCGTTCGAGCGCCGCCCGGTAGTGGCGGGGGTCCAACCGGCAATTCCTGCGGTAGACGGCGTCACGAACCCAGGACTGTGCGGCGTCGGGCAGGATGGCTTGAACCATAGTCTTTACGCTCATCACAGCATCACTCCGCGAAATGGCTTCTTCTCCGGCAGGACCAGGCGCTCCCCCAGCTCGGCGTCGTAGCGAGAGGGGGCAAACCAAGTCAGCCCGTTGGAGTCGGTGAAGGTCAGCTCGCCGACGTAGACCTGGCCGTTCGCCTCATAGAAGTCGACTCGCACGAGCGCGAAGCCTTGGGCCAGTTCGCGGGCGATTTCCAACATCTGTTCCAGGCCCGCGGGGCGAGGCGGACAGATGGGGCGGGCGGGCGGCCCGCCGTAATGGAAGGGCGCGGGGCTCCAGTCGGGCAGGTGCGTGCTCATCGTGAACCCCGGGGTGAAGCGCCCGGTGAAGCAGACGACGAACTGCACCTCGCCGTTGAAGACCATGACCTTGTAGTCGCGCAGGCCACCGCTGTCGTCGTGCAGCAGGGGCTCACAGATAATCCGCGGCTCGCAGAACTCGTAGTGCAGCTCGAAGCCTCCGGTCATGGCGGCGCGGGTGCGCAGCCAGCCCTCCAGGCGGCGTCGGGTCGCTGGAATATTGAGCGCGCGGCGATCCGTGAACCGGATGTTCCAGCCCGAGCCGTGGGTGGTTTTCAGTACGCCGGCGTCGGGCAAGGCCTCGAAGTCGATCTGGTCGGCCCGGTCCCACACCCCCAGCAGTGGGACCAGGTGCTCGGGGCCGACCCGCTCGACGATTTCTTGCCGCACCAGGAACTTGTCGGCCAGCCGCCCCTTGAGCGGGGTCGAGTCGTACAGCTTGAGCCACTGAATCTTCTCGCCGACGGTGCGCGGGTGGTCCAGGTCGCAGGTGCGTCCCGTTGACAACCAGTACCAGCGCTGCAATTCCGCGCGGTAACGTCGCGGCGCAAGCGCGCAGTTGCGGCGATAGACCAGCTGCCGCAGAGTCTCCTCCGCGCGGTGCGGCAGCAGGGAGCGGGTCATCTGTTTCGCGGTCACGGAGTGCTCTGCACTCTTCATGCGTCTTTTCTCCTCTTCAGAGCCGCGTGGAACAGCTGCCAGGACAGGCAGTAGGCGGCGTAGGGGCGGGACATGCCCTCCACGTTGCGGTAGAGGTTCCAGGTCCGTTTGACCGCCTTGATCTTGTTGCTGGACAGAGATCCGGCGGTTTTCCGGTATTTGGCAAGGCATTCGTCAAGCCCGTAAAGGCGATGTCCGCGCTTCATCACCTGCAGCCAGGTGGCGGCGTCCTGTCCCCGTCTCAAATCCGGCATGACCAGCAGCGCGGGATCCACGATGGTGGTGTCCAGCAGGATGGTCAGGGTGCAGGTCAGGGTGTTCTTGAGGAAACCCCGGTAGTCGATGGAGGCGGGGATACGCACGTAGTTCCGGTGTGCACCGTTCTCCTCGATTGTCTCGTAGGAGGTGATGCATGCGCCGACGCCCCGGGCGGACATGAAGGCGAGTTGCCGCTCGAGCTTGTGTGGCAGCCACTGGTCGTCGGAGTCCAGGTACGCGATGTAGCGCCCGCGCGCATGGGCCAGTGCTCGGTTTCTCGCGCGGGCCACGCCCGCATTCACCGGCTGCGCGAACACGTGAATCCGCGGGTCCTGCGCGGCCGCCTGCTCCGCTATCGTCAGCGTCCGGTCCGATGAGGCGTCGTCGACAACCAGTATCTCCAGGTCGGTTACGGTCTGGGACTGAACACTGTGGAGGGTCTGGGCGATATGCCTCTCACTGTTATAGGCGGGCACAATGACCGAAATCAGCGGGCCGTCGCCGTTGGCGCGCGGCAGCGACGGGCTTGTGCGAGTCACCGATTCCTCCACGTGTTGATGGAACAACCTTGACGGGCGGCAGCCCGGCAGGGAATGAGAACCCCTGCGATCCAGGTGGGGTGAATCGGGTCAGGGATGAAGCGGTCGCGTCAGGGTCTGGCGGACTCTTCTTCTCAGGTGCGATCTGTTCGCAAGGCCGAAGCTACCGCATTTGATAGGGCAAAATGTCCCGACCACGGTCTCGGTTGCACCCTCAAACAATACGATTCAATCACCTGTTAAGAACAATTAATCAATACTCCAAAACCCATTAGCTTTGCCAGGGGGTCGGCTCGGACCCGAACGCCAGTTGGGCTCCTGCGCCGCACAAGGACGCAGGAGCCCAACCGGAATCGTGAGCGACTCAGGCCCGTGTCACCGTGGCAGCAGGAGCATCCACGTCGGCGGTCACCACATGCAGCTGGACGCAGCTGACCTCGCGCTTGATCATGTCCAGGTGAGCGCCGGTCCAGGCGTTCTTCTCCGCCGGGACGGTGAGCGTGACCCGCGCCGGCTCACCGATGTTCAAACCGGCTGCCTTGCGTTCATCCATGATGAGGCGAACCAGATCTCGCGCCCACCCCTCGGCCTCCAGATCGTCGTCGAGCGCGGTGTCCAGGACGACGAAGGCGCCCGAGGGCAGCACGGTTGCCGACAGCGAGTCGTCGCTCACCTCGATGCGCGTGGTCAGGGTGAAGGCCGATTCCTCGGCCTCCAGGATGACCGGGGCGCCGTCGAGGAGCACGTGGTCGAAGCGGACGTCGCCGTCCTCGGTGACCTCCCACTCCCCTGCCTTGACGGCAGCGAAGAGCTTGGAGGTGAGCTTGCGGACCTGCGGAGCGAAAGCACGCGGGTTGAGGGCGAGTTCCTCGCGCAGCTCGTAGCCGGCGTCGGCGGCGTCCAGCACTCGCACCTGCTTGACGTTGACCTCCTCGGCGATGAGCGACGTGAAGGGGGCCAGATTGCCCGGGTCCGCGGTGGCGATCGTGAGGGTGCGCAGCGGCTGACGCACCCGCAGCTTGTCGGCCTTGCGCAGGCTCAGCGCCGCGGAGACGGCGGCGCGGGCCTCGTCCATGGCGGACACCAAGCGGCGGTCGGACACGTGGTCGGGCAGGACGGGCCAGTCGGTGAGGTGAACGGAGCGTTCTCCCGTCAGACCCCGGTAGATCTCCTCGGAAACCAGCGGCGCCAGGGGTGCCATGACCTGCGCCAGGACGCGCAGAACCGTGGCGAGCGTGTCGAAGGCCGGGTGGGAGACCGCGGCGGGACCGTCCACGAACCGGGAGCGAGAGGTGCGCAGGTACCAGTTGGTGAGCACATCGATGAACTCGCGCACCGTGTGGGTGGCGCCGGTGACGTCGTAGGCGTCCATCTGCGCGGCCACGGTGGTGGCCAGGTCCTTCGTGCGGGCCAGGATGTAACGGTCCATGACGTCCAGGGACCCCTGGGGACCGAAAAGCGAGGCGTCGGCGAGGTCCACGCCGGCGGTGAGGTAGGCGCCGCCGTCGTCGCCCGCCTGGGCGGCGTACAGGCTGAAGAAGTACCAGGTGTTCCACAGCGGCAGCAGCACCTGGCGCACCGTGTCACGGATGGCCTTGTCGGTGACGGCCAGGTTCCCGCCGCGCACCACCGGGGAAGACAGCAGGAACCAGCGCATGGCGTCGGCGCCGTCGCGGTCGAAGACCCGCTGGACGTCGGGGTAGTTGCGCAGGGACTTGCTCATCTTCTGCCCGTCGTCGCCCAGCAGAATGCCGTGGGAGACGCAGCTGGTGAAGGCGGGGCGGTCGAACAGGGCGGTGGCCAGCACGTGCAGGGTGTAGAACCAGCCGCGGGTCTGCCCGATGTACTCCACGATGAAGTCGCCGGGGTTGTGGGACTCGAACCAGTCCACGTTCTCAAACGGGTAGTGCACCTGGGCGAAGGGCATGGAGCCGGATTCGAACCAGCAGTCCAGCACGTCGGGGATGCGGCGCATCATGGACTTACCGGTGGGGTCGTCCGGGTTGGGACGCACGAGCGTGTCGATGAAGGGGCGGTGAAGATCCTCCACCTTGACGCCGAAGTCGCGCTCGAGCTCAGCGAAGGAGCCGTAGACGTCCTCACGCGGGTAGGCGGGGTCGTCCGAGCGCCACACCGGGATGGGGGCTCCCCAGAACCGGTTGCGGGAGATCGACCAGTCGCGGGCCCCGGCCAGCCAATTGCCGAAGATGCCGTCCTTGATGTGCCCGGGGACCCAGGTGATCTCCTGGTTGAGCTCAACCATCCGGTCACGGATGGCGGTGACCTTGACGAACCAGCTGGAGACGGCCTTGTACATGAGCGGCTTGCGGCAGCGCCAGCAGTGCGGGTAGGAGTGCACGTAGGACTGCTGGCGCACCAGCACGGCGCGCACGTCCGCCTCGCGGCGAGCCAGCGGACCGGTACCGTCACGCAGGTCGGCCACGATCGGCTTGTTGGCGTCGAAGATGTGCAGCCCCTCGTAGTCGGGGACCTCGGAGGTGAACACGCCGCCGCCGTCAACGGGGATGACGGTGCCGATGCCGTGGGGCTGGCAGGTGTACATGTCGTCTTCACCGAAGGCGGGCGCCAGGTGTACCAGGCCGGTGCCTTCGGTGGTGGTGACGTAGTCGGCCGTGATGATCTGCCACGCGGCCTCACCGGGGGCGGCGCCGGCGCCGCGGTGCTCGGCGTCGTCGAAGTAGTCGTAGATGGGCACATACCGCACGCCCACCAGGTCGGTGCCCTTGTAGGTGGCGAGCACCTGCGGATCCTCGCCCAGCTCCCGGGCGTAGACGCCCAGCAGGTCGCGAGCCAGGAGGACGTCTTGGCCGGCGACCGGGGAGTCGAGGTCGGCGGCTACGCGCACGGTGACATAGTCGATGTCCGGTCCGACGGCGACGGCCGAGTTGGACGGCAGGGTCCACGGCGTCGTCGTCCAGATGAGAGCCAGCTCCGGTGCGGCGTCGGGGTGGGTGGTGTCCAGCCGCTGCTCCAGGCGCAGGCCCACGGTGACGGTGTTGTCCTGACGGTCCTGGTAGACCTCGTCATCCATCCGCAGCTCGTGGTTGCTCAACGGGGTGCGGTCGTGCCAGCAGTAGGGCAGCACCCGGTAGCCCTCGTAGGCCAGGCCCTTGTCGTACAGGGTTTTGAAGGCCCAGATGACGCTCTCCATGTAGGTGGGGTCGAGCGTCTTGTAATCGTTGTCGAAGTCGACCCAGCGCGCCTGGCGGGTGACGTACTCCTCCCACTCCTTGGTGTAGCGCAGCACAGAGGTGCGGCACGCGTCGTTGAACTTCGCGATGCCCAGCCCGCCGGGGCGGGTGATCTCGGTGACGTCGTCGATGCCCAGCTCGTTCTGCGCCTCAAGCTCGGCCGGCAGGCCGTGGGTGTCCCAGCCGAAGCGGCGTTCGACGCGGCGGCCCTGCTGGGTCTGGTAGCGCCCGACCGCGTCCTTGACGTAGCCAGTCAGCAGGTGCCCGTAGTGAGGCAGGCCGTTGGCGAAGGGCGGGCCGTCATAGAAGACGAACTCGTTGGAGTGGCCGTTGTCATCCAGGGCCGGGCGGGCGTCGATGGAGGCCTGGAAGGTGCCGTCCTGCTTCCAGTAGGCGAGGATGTCCTCTTCGATCGCCGGGAAGGAGGGGGACGGCTCGACCTTCTGACCGGGGCGGTGCAGGGGGTAGAAGGCGGCGCCGGTGTGCTGGGCGGTTGTGGGCTCGTCAACCGTGTTGGCCATGTGGTCTTGCCTCGCGTCTTGCTCGTAGTCGTCTGGGGCGGTTAATCCGTCCCGGGATCACGAGGACGACGCCGCCCGCCGCGCCGGAGATCCGACGACGGCGGTGCCGCACCGCGGTACCACCTCGCTTGCCCTCCCCGGTCGGGCCGGAGCGGGCCGCTTGATTTGCAGCTGTGACGGGCTGTCCCGTCCGGTTCTACTGGGGGCCCGCCTGGGCGGGCCCGGTTCTTCCGGAGGCTCACCGGTGATAGCCGGGTCGAAGCCTGTGGCGGGAGTTTAGCCGCGCCGCCGACGCTTCTCCATCG
>NZ_JAWDJJ010000328.1:0-1261 GCF_032465695.1 Actinomyces sp. MRS3W | reverse complement strand
GGATCTTCTCCTGGTCGCCCAGACGCACCGCGCCGGTCTCCATGACGAGTTCGCACTCAATGGAGTAGGCCCACTGCCATTGGCGGGCGCCGCCACGAGATCGAGCGCTACAAGGGACGCCTGGTGGGCACCGCCGCCCATCGGCTGGGCCTGTCCACCGACCGTGCCCTCATCCGCGATCTGGCCGCCGAGGTCGAATGGGCTAAGGTCACCATGACCCTCCCGGAGGATTACGCGCAGGTTGCCGCCGCTCAGGGCCGGGTGGGGATCGGCGACCTCGACCCGGCCACGGTCGCTCAGGTGCTGGCCGTCTACGAGGAGGCCAAAACCGAGCGCGGCGTTATCGACTTCGAGGACGTGCTGCTGCTCATGGTCGGCATCCTCAAGGACCGTGAGGACATTGCCGCCCAGGTCCGCGGCCAGTACAAGCACTTCGTGGTCGACGAGTACCAGGACGTCTCCCCGCTCCAGCAGCGACTGCTGGACCTGTGGCTGGGGCGGCGCCGCCAGTTGTGCGTGGTCGGGGACGTGTCCCAGACGATCTACTCCTTCACTGGCGCCACCCCCGACTTCCTCACCGGCTTCGCCTCCCGCTACGAGGGGGCCCGTACCGTGCGGCTGACTCGCGACTACCGCTCCACCCCGCAGGTGGTGTCCCTGGCCAACCGGGTGCTGTCACGCTCGCGGCGCGGCGCGGGCATCTCCCTGCCCGCCGGGGCGGTGCAGCTCGAGGCACAGCGCCCCAGTGGCCCGGCCGTGCGCTTCGACGCCTACGACGACGACGTCGCCGAGGCCGCCGGGGCCGCCGCCCAGGTGCAGCGCCTGCGCGCTGCCGGGGTGCCGCTGTCCGAGATCGCCGTCCTGTACCGCACCAACTCCCAGTCGGAAGTGATCGAGCAGGCGCTGGCCGACGCCGGCATCGGCTACCTCGTACGCGGCGGGGAGCGCTTCTTCGAACGCGAGGAGGTCAAGCGCGCCATGGTGCTGCTGCGGGCCGCGGCCCGCACTGAGCGCGCCGCGCTCACCGGGGATCCCGGTGCTGACGCCCGCATGGTGCTGGCCCGGGAGGGCTGGAGCGAGCAGCCGCCCGCCGCCCGCGGCGCCATGCGGGAGCGCTGGGACTCCCTCAACGCGATCGTTGAACTGGCCGACCAGCTCGGCGCCAAGCGCGGCAGCGACCTGGACGGGGCAGCGAGCAGCACTAGGTCCTTGCCGTCGACCACCGTGCGCTGCAGCAACTCGGCGGGGCCGACCACCACCT
>NZ_JAWDJJ010000327.1:0-1910 GCF_032465695.1 Actinomyces sp. MRS3W | reverse complement strand
CCCGAACCCCGCCCTCCCCTTCACCGAAACCGGCACAAGTAACGCACCGAAACCGGCACAAATGACGTGCCAAGACCCGAGCGGTTAGCGACGGTGCCTGTCGCGGCCGCCTCAGGGCGGCGTTGGCTGGGCGATGCCCCTTGCCAAGATCAGCGGGGCGTCGTCCCGGCGTTGTGTGCTCCGTCGGGGGTGCGTCTCGTAGCGTGGGCAATTCCCGCGGGGGCTCGTGCCCGTTGCGGCCAGCGTGGCCGTTGCAGGGCGAGGCATCGTAGGCCCCACTTGTTTCCACCGGAGAAGCCCTGACCGGCCTCGATCTGGTCCATCATGACCTGCTGACATCGCCGTCAGCCAGCAACGTGCCAATGCCTACGAGCCAGCAACGATCCCACATCCGCGAGCTGAGCTCCGGATCAGCGGCGATCGCCACCGCATGACGAGACTCGCCGCGGTACGTCATTTGTGCCGGTCTCGGTACGTCATTAGTGCCGGTTTCGGCACGTTACAAGTGCCGGTTTCGGTGAAGGGGCGACGACGACGGCGGAGCTGCCGCCCCATGACCGCGCCCATGACACTGCATGACACTGGCGCTACACCCACGGCGCTAGCGCTGGGTGGGGAGCTCGAGAGCTTGGCGGAGCATCCGGTGCCGCGCCAGCACACCGTCCGCAGGGCGAGTGAGACCGCGGGCCACCACCGATTCCAGGCGCGCGCGCACCGCACGCGCATACTCGTCGGCCTCGCGGCCGGCCCGGGACCGCCGCGCGAGCAGCGCCACGCCCGCCACCACCAGGCCGACGACAAGCACCGCCAGCGGAGCGATAAGGCCGGAACCGTGCAGATGCCCCTGCACCAGATTGACCACGCCCCACACCAGGGCGGCGAGTGCGGCGAGCACACCGCCCCACCAGGCCAGCTCGATGACCGGGGTGCGGTGTCGGGGCATCTGCACACTGCCGACCGCCTCCGCGGTCTGGGCGGCAAGCGTCTCCGGGGTGACGACCGTGTTCTCAACGCTGCGCAGCCAGGCCCCGGGCAGCCCCTCGGTGGTACGACGCAGCCACGTCGTTTGAATGGAAGCCACGGCGTCGCGCGCAGGCGGGCTGGGCCGCGCCATGGCGCGCGGGAAGGTGCGCGCCAGCCCGGTGCGCACGGAGTCCTCAACCGCCTGGGCGCCGCTGGCGTGAGTCAGTGCCTCGACGGCGGCGTCGGCAAGTTCGGGGCTGGTGGCGACGGGGTGGGCGGCCACCGTCGAACGCAGCCGCAGCGCAATGGCATCGAGTTCGGCGGATGCGGTGCGGGCGGCGTTGGACTCCCGCGAGACCCGCTCCAGGAACAGCTGGCGGACGGCGGCGAGGTTGTCGCCGCGCAGCGCCGACACCGGCAGCACCTGCACATCATGCAGGCCGTCGGCGTCGAGCAGGGCGCGCACATCTGCGAGCAGGGCGTCAACGCCTCCGGCGGGAAGGGTGTCGGCCTGGTTGACCAGGACGAGCATGTCCTCCTGTCGGGCACCGAGCCCCCGCAGATACCCCTCGTGCAGCACCGCGTCGGCGTACTTCTGCGGGTCAACCACCCACACGAGGATGTCGGCCAGCGGCACCAGCCGGTCCACCTGGAGCGCGTGCTCGGTGGTGACCGAGTCGTAGTCGGGCACGTCCAGCAACACCAGGCCCGCGAACTCATCCTGATCGGTGGCGTCCAGGAGCGACTCGCGGCGGATGCGGCGGTCATCGGCGACCTCGAGGAAGTCGAGCAGGGGGCCGGCGTCGTCACCCCAGGAGCAGGCGGTGGCGCGCGACGTCGTGGGCCGGCGGGCGCCGACGTCGGCGAACTGCAGCCGGGTGAGGGCGTTGAACAGGGAGGACTTTCCGCTGCCGGTGCCGCCGAACAGGGCCACCACCGTGTGGTCG
>NZ_JAWDJJ010000326.1:0-1332 GCF_032465695.1 Actinomyces sp. MRS3W | reverse complement strand
GCCGCCGCTCGGCGGGAGGGACGGAGACGGAGCGGTCATGTGGCCAAGGTAACGACGGCGTCGGCGCGCGACGTCATCCGCCGGGAGGATCTTGGGCGGGGATGATCGTCCGCGAGCATGGTCTGCTGCACGACGACCTCGGCCACCCTCGCGTGCGGGCGCAGTCGGCTAGCGCAGCCGGCGGGCGCGGCCTGCAAATGCAACCGGTGAGTGCAGCCGGCGAGCACAGGCTGGGAGCGGCAGGCCGCCGCACGGCTGACCGTTCGCCGCCCCGCAGCACCCGCCGTGTTCCGCCGACGTGCACGGGATACGCCAAAGGCGCGCCGCCCGTGGGGACGACGCGCCTTGCGCAAGAGGTCAACCACGCCTGGAAGGCGCCACACCTCTGAGGGGCCTGGGGATATGCATCCCCGGCGGGGTCACTTGCCGGAGGCGGCCTTCTTCAGGGCGGATCCGACGGTCAGCTTGACGCCGTAGCCAGCGGGGATCTGAATCTCCTCGCCGGTGCGGGGGTTGCGGCCGGTGCGGGCGGCACGCTCGACGCGCTCGACACCCATCAGACCGGTGATCTTGACGGCCTCGCCCTTGGAGACGTTCTCCACCAGGACGTCCTGGAAGGCGCCGAGGAAGGCGTCGGCGTCGGTCTTGGTCAGACCGGCCTTCTCAGCGATGGCGGCAATGAGCTCGGTGCGGTTGATGGACATGTATCTGCCTCTCGGTTGGGTACTGATGTCTCTTCGATGGTCGTCTGCTCGATGTCTCGGAGACGGTTGGGCACCCGGTGCGGTGCCGCTGACCGCTACGCTATGCATAAACCGCCCGATTTGTCAGATATGACGGCGTTTTCGTCGGCGTGGCGTGCCATTTTGTGGCCCACATCGCCCACTTGAGCCACATGCGCCACACCGGCCGCATCCGCCCCGACGCCCGTCGTTGTCGCCGCCCCACTGCCGCCCCGCGCCCGCCCGGATTTCTCGATCCCGCCGTCGGGCCGGAACAATGGGGCCACCCACCCTTCTCAACCGCATGGGAGACCCCGTATGCCCCAGGGCAGTCGCTCCGTCACGCCCCCTTCCCCGCCCACCGCGAAGCACCCCGTCGATCAGGTGCCGCCCGCGGGCCGCCTGGCCGTCCTCGGCATCCAGCACGTGCTGGCCTTCTACGCCGGCGCCGTCATCGTCCCCCTCGTCATCTCCCAGGGACTGGGGCTCGACGCGGCAACGACGGTGCACCTCATCAACGCCGACCTGCTCACCTGCGGCATCGCCACGATCATTCAGTCGGCGGGTCTGGGCCCGAAGATCGGGGTGCGCCTGCCGCTCATCCAGGGAG
>NZ_JAWDJJ010000325.1:0-6434 GCF_032465695.1 Actinomyces sp. MRS3W | reverse complement strand
CCGCAGGCGAGTGTCAGCGCCGCACTCGTCACCGTCAGCGCCGTGTACCGCAACGGCAGTTCGCGCAGTTCCTCCCGGTGCCGCCAGGCGACCACGGCGCCCGCCACGGCGAACAGGAAGGGCAGGAATGCGCCCCAGGCCCCCACCGGGCCGGTCGGCAACGCCCCCAGCAGCGGCAGCCCGGGCACGGCACCGGCAACGACACGTGTGGGTGAGAAGACCGAGCCGGTGCCCACCGTAAAGCCCGGCCCCACCAGCCAGGACAGCGCCCACACCAGGCCCGTGGGCACCCAGCCGAGCTGTAGAAGCAGCAGTCCCGCCGTCGTCATGAGTCCCCCGCCGGCGAGTGCGTCATGTAGTTGTGAGACTCTGCCCGCGCCCAGCACCAGGGCGAGACCCGCGACGACGACGGCGAGCACGCCCGCCACACACGCGAGCTCCCGGACCATGCGCAGCGCCACGGTGACCCATGCGGGCAGCTGCTCCTGCCAGGCGGCCACGGCCTGCCAGCCTCGGCCCGCGCTCTGTAGACAGACGGCGGTGACCATGGCGCTGAGCACCGCCACGCCAATAACCGCGCTCCAGGTGCGCGAGGCGGCAGGACTCGCCAACACGACGAGGAGCAGCGCCGTCAGGGTGGAAGCGATGACGGACACGGCGCCCGCGCGGGGTCCGCTGAGCTGGGAACGGTTGACCGATGAGCGGGTCAGCCACACCTGGATCAGGGTCAGCCCCAGCAGCGGCAGGCTCAGGGTGCCGTAGTCGGCATCCGCCGCCCCCATGGCGCCGCCGAATCCGAGGCTCCACAATCCGGTGCCGGTACGCAGCACGCCGCCCAGGGACAAGGCCGCGGCGGCGTCTCGGGATGAGGCGGCCAGGTAGAAGGCGAGGGTCGGCAGCACCACCACACCCCAGCCGAGCACCACCGGCTCCACCCCGGCCCGCACGGCCAAGGGCCAGTCCGCCGGTAGCAGCGCGCGATCCTCCGCCTCGTCCCCGCCGGGACGCAGTCGGTTCAGGCGTTGCCAAAGGTTCATGCTTGAGTCGCCTTCCTACCAGTGGGTTCCTGTAGATGTCCTCTGGCGATGGTCGCGGTCTGCGCGGGGGTGAGCCCGACGAGCACGCCGGCCTCTTCCAGGGCCATCCGTTTGGCGCGGGCGGTGCCGGAGGCCCCCGAAATGATGGCCCCGGCGTGCCCCATGGTGTGGCCAACGGGGGCGGTGAACCCGGCCACGTAGGCGACCACCGGGGTGCGCATGCGGTCACGGATGTAGGCGGCGGCCCGTTCCTCGGCGTCGCCACCGATCTCACCGACCAGGATGACCAGTTCGGTGTCGGGGTCGGCCTCGAATGCGGCCAGCGCATCAATGTAGTCGGTGCCGACCACCGGGTCCCCGCCGATGCCGATGCAGGTGCTGAAGCCCACCTCTCGCAGCTCGTGCATGAACTCGTAGGTCAGCGTCCCGGACTTGGAGACGAGCCCGATGGGTCCGGTACCGGTGAGGTCGGGTGGGATTGTGCCCGCACTGGCATGGCCCGGGGAGATGAGGCCCGGGCAGTTCGGTCCGACAATCCGTGCTCCCTGGGCGGCGGCGTAGGCGCAGAAGTAGATGGTGTCCGCCAGAGGGATGCCCTCGGTGATGACGATGACGAGCCGAATGCCGGCGTCCACGGCCTCGATGACGGCATCCTTGGCAGCGGGGGCGGGCACGAACACAACGGATACGCTCGCCCCGGTGGCGGCCCGCGCCGCGGCGACGGTGGTGTAGACGGGCACAGCCACGGGGCCGGCCGCGCTGCGGGCACCGGCCGCCCCCGCGCCGGTAGTGAGTGGGGCGACGTCGAATGTGATGGCGCCGGCGGTCTCCCGCGCACCACGGGGGGTGACGCCGGCAACAACGCGGGTGCCGGCTGCCAACATGCGACCGGTGTGCTTGCGGCCCTGGAAGCCGGTCATGCCCTGGACGAGCACGCGGTCGGTCGCGGCGAGAAATACGCTCACGGCTCTGACCTCCCGGGAGACGTGGCGGCGGGCTCGCGCCGCGCCTGGGCGAGCGCAGTCGCAACGTCGGCGGCGGCGGCCATGCTACCGAGCACGGTGACACCGGGAAGGTCGGCCGTGGCGAGCATCTGCCGACCGCGCGCGGCATTGTTGCCGTCCAGGCGCACCACCAGGGGTGGTCTGCCGTCCTTGAGGGCGGCGCTGGCCTGGATGATGCCGGCGGCAATCGTGTCGCAGGCGGTGATGCCGCCGAAGATGTTGATGAGGATGACCCGCACCTGCGGGTCAGAGGCGACGAGTTCCAGTCCGGCGGCCATGGTGACCGCCGCGGCACCGCCACCCAGGTCGAGGAAATTCGCGGGGCGCACCCCGCCGTGTCTGCGACCGGCGTCGGTGACGACGTCGAGGGTGGACAGCACCAGCCCGGCACCATTGCCGAGGATGCCAACCTCCCCCTCCAGGGGCACGTACCGCAGTCCAAGAGACCTGGCGCGCATCTCCAGGGCATGGTCGGCACTGTGGTCAGCCAAAGCGGCGTGGGCGGGGTGGCGGAAGGCGGCGTTGTCGTCGAGAGTCACCTTGGCGTCCAGGGCGAGCACCTGACGAGCTGGGGTGATGACCAGGGGATTGACCTCGACCAGGGTGGCGTCCTCGCCAACCAGCACCTCCCACAGGCGCAGGATGATGGCGATGACCGGCGCGGCGAGCGCGTCGTCCAGGCCGGCGGCGGAGGTGACGCGGGCGGCGACCGGCGCGGTCAGTCCTTCCAGGGGGTCGATGGCTGCGCGGGCGATGACGCCAGGGTGGGTGCGAGCGAGGGTGTCAATGTCCGTACCCCCCAGTCGCGAGCAGATGGCCAGGTAGCGTTTTTCGCTGCGGTCCAGCGCCATGGCGACGTACAGCTCCTGGGCGACGTCGACAGCAGCGGTCACGAGTACGGAGTTAACGGTGTGGCCGCACAGCTCCCGGCCGAGCATCTGTGCGGCGAGCGCGGCGGCCTCCTGCGCGGTGGCGGCGGCGCGCACTCCTCCGGCTCTGCCGCGCCCCCCGCTTTTCACCTGCGCCTTGACCATGACGCGGCCGGCTCCTGTGGCCAAGAGCTCGTCGGCGATGGTGCGCGCCTGCTGCGGGGCGGTGGCGAGGCCGGCCTGCGGAATCGGGACCCGGTGGGCGGCGAACAGCTCCCTGGCCTGGTACTCATACAGGTCCATGCGGCTTGTCTGGTCCTCTCGGGGCGGCACCCGGATCGTCGGCCCCGACGGCGTCGGGGTGGTCGGCATCGAGACTAGATGATCGCCCCAGGGGGCGGAGCGGTGCGGGTACCTGTGTGCCCTGCGTGTCGCCGAAACCGGCACTTATAGCGTGCCGAAACCGGCACTAATGACGTACCGAAACCGGCCGATATGGCTGAGGCACGACTCAGCACCGGGACGCCGCGTGCGAGGGCAGCTGGAGTCACGGCTCATGCGCGACGGCGATGCCGCCACCCCGTCGCCCGGCGCGTCAGGTGCCGGTCGTGGTGAAGGGACAGGTGAGTGAAAGGGACAGGTGAGTGAAGTGGAGGCTGCCATATGCGTCGGGGACCACATTAGAATCAGGTGCGGAAACCGACACCGGACGCCCTAGGGAAGGACCCCACCATGTCGAACGACGCGTCACGCGACACCTCGGTAGAGCAGACGGCCGCCGCCACCGGCCCGGAAGAGGGCGTGCGCATTGGCGTGCTCACCTCCGGCGGCGACGCGCAGGGCATGAACGCCGCGGTGCGCGGCGTCGTCCGCACCGCGCTGCGCATGGGCGCTCAGCCGTATGCCGTCATGGAGGGCTGGGCGGGCGCCGTGGCCGGAGGGGACGGCGTACGTCGGCTGGAATGGGACTCGGTCGGTTCGATTCTGCACCGGGGCGGCACCATTATCGGCACCGCCCGTTCCAAGGAGTTCCGCGACCGCGAGGGGCAGCTGGCCGCCTGCCGTAACCTGCTGGAACACGGCATTGACCGGTTGGTCGTCATCGGTGGTGACGGATCCCTGACCGGCACCAACGAGTTCCGGGAGAACTGGCCCGGCCTGGTTGCCGAACTCGCCGAGCGCGGCGAGATCTCCGCCGAGACCGCAGCCGCGCACCCGGTGCTCATGGTCACCGGCATTGTCGGTTCGATCGACAACGACCTGGTCGGCGCCGACATGACCATCGGCACCGACTCCGCGCTGCACCGCATCCTGGAAGCCATCGACGATATCTCCTCCACGGCCGCATCCCACCAGCGCACCTTCATCGTTGAGGTCATGGGTCGTCACTGTGGCTACCTCGCCCTCATGGCGGCCGTAGCCGGAGGCTGTGACTACGTGCTGGTGCCCGAGCTGCCGCCGGCCGAGGGCTGGGAGGAGGACATGTGCCGCAAGCTCGCCAAGGGCCGCGAGGCCGGGCGCCGCGAGTCGATGGTGATCGTCGCCGAGGGCGCCACCGACCGCTCCGGCAACCCCATCACCGCCGACGACGTCAAGCGGGTTATGGCCGAGCGCCTCGGGGAGGAGGCGCGCGTGACGATCCTTGGGCACGTCCAGCGCGGTGGCAAGCCCAGCGCCTACGACCGCTGGATGTCCACTCTGCTCGGCTGCACCGCGGCGCGGGAAGTGGTGCTGGCGACACCCGACAGCGAGCCCGTCATCATTGCCGAGCGGCACAACCGCATTAAGCGCCTGCCGATGATGGAACAGGTGCGCGCCACCCGCGCCGTCAAGGACCTGGTCGCCGCCGGCGACTACGAGGGCGCGGTCGCGGCGCGCGGGGCCAGTTTTGGGCAGATGCTCGGGATTTTCGAAACCATGTCCACCCCGCCCGAGTTGGACCCGGCAGCCGAAGCAGCGCATCCGGGCACTGGCCACGACCGCCGAGTCGCGATTGTCCACGCCGGCGGGTTGGCCCCGGGCATGAACACGGCGGCGCGCGCCGCGGTGCGCCTGGGTCTGGACCACGGCTTCACCATGCTCGGCGTCTACGGCGGATTCCCGGGTCTGTTGGACGGGAATGTGCGCGAGTTGTCCTGGGACGACGTCGAGGGCTGGGTCGGCGACGGCGGGGCCGAACTGGGCACCCGCCGGGACGTGCCGACAATCGAACAGCTGTATGCGCTGGGGCGCGCCATCGAATCCCACGAGATCGACGCGCTGCTCATTATTGGCGGCTTCAACGCCTACCTGGCGGCACACAAGCTGGTGACCGAACGCGACCGCTACCCCGCCTTCAAGATCCCCATGATCTGTGTACCGGCGTCCATTGACAACAACCTGCCGGGCTCCGAGCTGTCCATCGGCGCGGACACGGCACTGAACAACGCCGTCGGCGCGCTGGACGCCATCAAGCAGTCGGCGGCGGCGTCGCGCCGCTGCTTCGTGGCCGAGGCGATGGGGCGCCGCTGCGGCTACCTCACGCTCATGAGCGGCATCGCCTCCGGCGCTGAGCGGGTCTATCTCAACGAGGAGGGCCTGACCCTGGCCAAGCTGGCGCAGGACTCGGCCCGCATGGTGGACGCCTTCCGTTCGGGACGCAAGCTCTATCTGGTCATCCGCAATGAGCGGGCCAGCGAGAACTACACGCTGGATGTGCTGGCGAAGATCTTCGCCGAGGAGAGCCAGGACCTCTACGACGTGCGCCAGGCGCAGATCGGCCACTTGCAGCAGGGCGGCGACCCGACCGCCTTCGACCGCATCATGGCCACCAAGCTCGTGGCGCATGCACTCGATCTGCTTTCCGACCAGCTGGATGCCGGCACCTACCACTCCAGCTATGTGGGGCTCGTCGAGGGGCGGATCACGCATCACCGGCTGGAGCACATGGATGAGGAGCTCGATCTGACGGCGCGTCGGCCGCTGCACCAGTGGTGGATGGGCCTGCGCGACGCCATCGGCCTGGTCAACAAGAACCTGGGCGTGCTGTCCCCGGAGGAGGTCCCCGACTTCGGCGTGTCGGTGGCGCAGGCCGCCGCTTCCGAGGACAGGGACTGATTCTCACCAAGAGCAAGTACCCGGCATAGACCCCTGGCAGCGGTGGCGGGGCTCGCGCTTGCGTCACCGGCCGGTAGGGTCGCCCGGTGACCACTGCCCCGTCCCGACGCCCATCCGGCTCCCGATTCCGTCACGCTCTGCGTCTGGGCGCCGCCGCGATACTGGCGGGGGTGGCCGCCGGGCTGGTGGGTATTGCCATGGCCTTTCTGCTGGAGGGCTTCGAGTGGCTGTTTTACGGCGTGCGGGAGGGATCGCTGCCCCAGCGGGTCCAAGCTGCCGTCCCGTGGCGGCGGGTACTGGCACCGGCCGCGGGCGGCTTGCTGGCGGGCGTCCTGTGGTGGTGGGAGCGCGCCACGGGCGGGGTCGTCAGCGTTGAGGCAACGGTTTCCGACGTCTCCGGCCGCGCCGCTAGCCGCATGGGTGTATTG
>NZ_JAWDJJ010000324.1:0-3676 GCF_032465695.1 Actinomyces sp. MRS3W | reverse complement strand
GCACCACCCGCCGGTCCTCAACAGGCGGCCGCACCCGTCAACCAGCCGGTCCAGCAACCGTCCGCGCCGGAGGCAGTCCAGTCCGTTCCGGCACAGCCGCTGGCGGCGCCCGAGGCCGCGCCACCCGCCGTCCCCCAGCAGCCGGTGCAGCAACCGGCCTCTCCGCAGTCCTCCGCGCCTGAGCAGCCGTCCGCGCGCCACGCCGCAGATCCCGCTCCCGGCGCGGTCTTCACCGAGTCGTCGGCGCCGTCGGCGCAGGCTGGAGCCGCTGCCGAGTCGGCCGCCGGGGTCGTCCCGGGTGATGACGTGGAGGATGACGCAGAGGACACCTGGGCCGCGCCGCCCAACTGGAACGACGTCATCGGCCGCAACGGCCAGGGCTTCTGATGCGGCGCACGCGCTGGACCACAGTCCTCGCGTGCTTCCTCGGCCCCGGTGCGCTTGCTTGGGTCGCCTCCGACCTCATGCTGCGCCACCATGGTTGGGTTCCCTCCCTGACCCCTTGGGGGGCCGCGGTCGCCGTCGTCATCGCCGCCGTCGTGCTCATTGCCGGGCTTGCTGTGCGGCGTCTGCGGGAGCATGAACCTACATGGATGACCCCGACCGGTGCCGCCGCCACCGCCGCGGCCGCGCAGGCCTCAGCTTGTGTGGGGGCCGTCGTCGGCGGCGTCTATGCCGGCGGGCTTGTGGTCGCGCTGCTCAACCTGAACTCATCCGCCATGGCCTCGCTCGCGTGGTCGACCGGCGCCTGCCTGGCCGCCTGCGTGCTGTGGAGCGGCATCGGCCTGCTGGTGGAGCACTGGTGCGCCATCGGCGAGGATGACGACGACGACCTGAACTCCGGCTCTTCCCCACACGGCAGCGCGGCATAAGTCGGCTCTGGCATAGGCGCTGATGAGCGCCCTCCGGCCCCGTAGCCGCCTGGTTCCAAATGTGGTTGGCCGCGGGCACAGGCCTCGGGGCGCGGTGGCCGTTCGGTTAGCGCCATGAGAGCATCGCGTCATGCCCTCCATCTCCGCTGTGCCCGATCCGAAGTCGACGAGTCCCCATGTGCCCGATCGGAACTCGACGGGTGCTGACGCCGTTTCGTCCCCGGGTGCATCGCAGCTGTCCTCGGCGGTGCCGGCGCCGTCCCCGGGCTCCGCCCGACCGTCCCGCCCCGGAAGGCTGGGAGTCGGCATTATCAGCGCGGGCCGTGTCGGCGCCGTGCTGGGGTCGGCCCTGCGCTCGGTGGATCACCACATCATCGGCGTGCACGCCGTCTCCGAGGCCTCGCGCGAGCGTGCGGAACTGCTTCTGCCCGGCGTCCCGCTGCTGGAGGTTGAGGAGATCGTTGAACGAGCCGAACTCGTCTTGCTCGCCGTCCCCGACGACGCCCTGGCGGGCCTCGTCAAAGGCCTGGCCGACCTGGGCCGCTGGCAGCCCGGCCAGCTGGTCGTCCACACCTCCGGCGCTTACGGCACCGCCATCCTCGAACCCGCTCGACGTTGCGGCGCTATTCCGCTTGCCATCCACCCGGCCATGACTTTCGGCGGCTTTTCCACGGACGTCGCGCGCCTGGTCGGCTGCCCCATGGCCGTGACCGCTCCGAGCGCCGTGCTGCCCATTGGGCAGGCCCTCGCCGTGGAACTTGGTGGCGAACCATTCGTACTGGCCGAGGAGTCCCGTCGGGCCTACCACGCCGCGCTCGCCCACGGCGCTAATCATCTGGTCACGCTTGTCACTCAGGCCGTGCGGATCCTGGCGGCCGCCGGTGTGGAAGATGGCGCCTCCACCCTGGCTCCACTGCTGTCGGCCGCGCTCGACCGGGCGTTGCGGGAGGGGGAGGCCGGGCTGACTGGCCCGGTGGCGCGTGG
This sequence comes from Actinomyces sp. MRS3W, assembly GCF_032465695.1. NCBI lineage: Bacteria > Bacillati > Actinomycetota > Actinomycetes > Actinomycetales > Actinomycetaceae > Actinomyces > Actinomyces sp. MRS3W. Next base: position 1,820 of record NZ_JAWDJJ010000324.1, on the reverse strand, counting down.
AGACGCCGGCACCGTGCGCACCCACCTGAAAGCGCTGCATGACCTGCGCGACGCCGACGGGCGGGACTTGAACGATGTGGTGGCCACCTACCGGGCTCTCGCCGAGGCGACGGTCGCACGCCGTGAGGCCTCCGGTGCGCTCGGCTCCCAGCAGGTGCGCGACCTGCGCGAGGTTTTGGCGGAGGACGTCGAAGAATCAGCCGGGTCTGCAGGGCCCGACGAATTCGGGGAGTCCGCCGACTAACCCACCGTGCTGCGCCTGGCCGAAGCCGGCACCGAGCCCGCGCACGGGCGCCCCGGTCAAAGTGACCTGAGCCCGTCCTCGCGGTGGAGGTGCGCCTTCCACGGGGCTGGGGTGCGTTCCACCTGCGCCCGGGCACGCACCACCCCGCGCCCGGCCCGTGTGCGACGGTTCGTACTTTCCAACGACGATTCGTACCTTTCGACGACGGTTCGGCACTTCGCACCAACGGTTCGGCATTTGCCGTGACGGTTCGGCACCCTGGCTGCCGAACCGTCAGCCTACGTGCCGAAGCGTTCACTGGAAGGTACGAACCGTCAGGACAGCTGTCGAACCGTCAGCACCTCAGCGGCGCCCACCGACTCGGACGGTCACAAGGCGTCGAGCCCACGCTGCTCGGAGGCGAACCGCGACGCCCGCTCCCCACCCCATCGTCACAAGTGCCGGTCTGGGCACGTCATTAGTGCCGGTCTCGGCACGTTACAAGTGCCGGTTTCGGTGAGGGGCGAGCGTCTGCGCGACCCGCTGCTTTCGACAGCAATGATCTAGCGTTGCCTCATGACTGCCTCGCCCTCCCCGGACACTCCCACTTCCCGCACCACCCTGGCCCGTACCCGCGCCGAACTCGAGACGGCCCTAGCGGGCGACACCGCGCCGCGCGCCGTCGTCATGACCATGGGGGCACTCCACGAGGGCCACTTCGACCTCGTGCGTGAGGCGGCCCGCCGTGTTGGGGACGGCGGCACCGTCGTCGTCACCATCTTCGTCAACCCACTCCAGTTCGCCCCCGGAGAGGACCTCGACGCCTACCCGCGCACCCTGGAGGCGGACCTGGCGGGGCTCACCGCCGTCCTCACCGATGCCGACGGTGCGCTCGCGGTGGGACGCCTGGTGGTCTTCGCCCCCACGCCCGAGGTCATGTACCCCCACGGCGAGCCGCAGGTGCGCATCGAACCCGGTCCGCTGGCCACCGTCCTGGAGGGACGTACCCGGCCCACTCACTTCGCCGGTGTCTGCCAGGTGGTGCTCTCCCTCATGCACCTGACCGCACCGCGCTGGGCCATGTTCGGCCGCAAGGACGCTCAGCAGCTCGCCGTCGTCAAGGCCATGGTGCGCGACCTCGCCGTCCCCGTCGAGATCATCCCCGTCGACATCCGCCGGGAAGCCGACGGGCTGGCCATGAGCTCGCGCAACTCCTACCTGTCCGACGACGAGCGTCGCCAGGCCCTGGCTCTATCGCGGGCGCTCGAGGCGGGCCGTGCCGCGGCGCGCACCGGTGCCGATCCCGCTGAAGTCCGCGAGACGGCATTGGGCGTGCTCGACGCCGCCGCGGGCGTGGAGATCGACTATGTCGCCGTCGTCGACCCTGACTCCTTCATCGACCTGGCCGGGGCAGGACTGGGTCTGGAACCCGAGGAGGCTCCGGCGCTCGAGGCCCAGGGGCGTGGGACGCGGCCGGCGCAGGGACTGCTCGCGGTCGCCGCGCGCGTCGGTGCCACCCGTCTCATCGACAACACACTCATTGACTTCGCCTGAGGCGGCAGGCGCGTACCGGACGCTGCCGGGAGTACGCCGGTAG
>NZ_JAWDJJ010000323.1:0-27831 GCF_032465695.1 Actinomyces sp. MRS3W | reverse complement strand
TGCCGACCTCGTCGCCGCCGCCGCCCGCCAGGAGAGCGCCCACCGGTAAGGCGTCGGGACCGGCGGCTCGCCGAAGGAGCGGCCGGGCCAGCTCGGCCCGTTGCGCCCAGGCGCGGCCCGTTGCGCCCCGGTGCTGGGCGTTTACGGTACGTCGGCCTGGACGACCGTACCCTCCCCCTGGATGGCCAGGGTGCGCTCGTCGGCGCCGACGAACACGGCCTGGCCGCGCGTGAGCTTCTCCCGCCCGACCGGGGTGGTGATCGTTGTGGTTCCCTCGGTTGCCAGTACGATCCGTGGCCCGCGGCCCGGCACCAGGGTGGGCCCGTCTGCGGGGACCACGGTGGTGACCAACAGTTCGAAGTCATCCACCGGCGCGTAGTAGGCGCGGGTCGCGCGGGAGAGGTACTCGGGGGCGGGGCGCACCGGCGGCGCTGCCACGTAGTCGACGCAGGCGAGCATTTCCGGGACGTCAACGTGTTTGGTGGTGAGCCCCGCCCGCAGCACGTTGTCGGAGGAGGCCATGATCTCAATCCCTAGGCCGGTGATGTAGGCGTGCACACTGCCCGCGGGCACGAACAGGGCCTCACCCGGCCGCAGCGTGACAGGGTTGAGCAGCAGGGCCGCGGCGACACCCGGGTCGCCGGGGAAGGCCCGCGCCATGCTGATGACGTTGGCGTCCACCCGCCGCGAGGGAGAGGCACCCGCCGCGAGCCGGGCATCAATCTCGGTCACGAGCTCCGCGATCTCCTCCGCCGCCGGGCGGGTTGCGGCGGACATGAGATCGGTGAACACCTGCCGGATGCCGAAGCGCGTCGGGTTCAGGCGCAAGGTGCGCCGCATGCGGCGGGCCAGCGCGGAGTCCAGGTCCGCCAGGACCTCCGCCGCGCGTCGCGGTGCGCGGAAGCCGGCAACCGCCTCGAAGTGGGTGAGCGCGAGCACCATCTCCGGCTTGTGGTTGGTGTCCTTGTAGTTGCGCACGGGGCTGTCGCGTGGGATGCCGGCCTCGTTCTCCAGCTCATGCCCCTCGACGGCCTGCTCCAGTGAGGGATGCACCTGCAGGGACAGCACCCGCGCGGGGGCGATGAGTTTGAGCAGGTAGGGCAGCTTGGGGCCGAAACGCCGCACGACGTCCTGGCCGAGCAGGCGCTGCGGGTCGGAGTCAATGAGGGCAGCAAGGGTGCGGTCGCCGGCGCGGGTGGGTCCGGCCGGGTGGGCTCCGAACCATTGCTCGGCCCAGGGCTCGCCGTCCGATTCGACGCCGAGGAACTCGGGAATGACCTCGGGTGAGCCCCAGTCGTAGCGCTGGCGTGCGCCGTCAAGACGTTCCATGGGCGCCAACGGTAGCGGACCGGACCGGTGGTGGCAGGAGTCTGGGCGGGCTGGTGTGACACGTACATAAAAACCCGTCCGCCTCAGTTGCGGCGCCGATGGGTGTTGATGGGCCAGACTGTGCCCATGCGAGGAATCATCCTGGCCGGCGGCTCCGGCACGCGACTGAACCCGATTACGCTCGGCACCTCCAAGCAACTGGTGCCGGTCTACGACAAGCCGATGATCTACTACCCGCTGAGCACGCTCATGCTCGCGGGCATTCAAGACGTCCTGGTCATCACCACCCCGCACGACGCGGCCAGCTTCCACCGGCTGCTCGGCGACGGCTCTCAGCTGGGCGTCAACCTGTCCTACACGGTGCAGGAGGTCCCCAACGGTCTGGCGCAGGCCTTCGTGCTGGGCGCCGACTTCATCGGCGACCAGGCAGCCGCCCTCGTGCTGGGCGACAACATCTTCTACGGGCCCGGCATGGGCACCCGACTGCGGCGTCACACCAGCCCCGACGGCGGCGTCGTCTACGCCTACCAGGTCGCCGACCCGAGCGCCTACGGCGTGGTCGAGTTCGACGCCGATTTCAAGGCCATCTCCATCGAGGAGAAGCCCGCCCAGCCCAAGTCCGACTTCGCGGTGCCCGGCCTGTACTTCTATGACAATGACGTCGTCGAGATCGCCAAGAACCTCACCCCCTCTGCGCGCGGCGAGTACGAGATCACCGACGTCAACCGCACCTACCTCGAGGCCGGCCGACTCACCGTGGAGGTCCTCCCCCGCGGCACCGCCTGGCTCGACACCGGCACCTTCGACTCGCTGGCCGACGCCACGAGCTTCGTGCGCACCGTCCAGCACCGGCAGGGCCTCAATATCGGTTGCCCGGAGGAGGTCGCCTGGCGCATGGGCTTCATCGACGACGACGGTCTGCGCCAGCGCGCCGAGCCGCTGGTCAAGTCCGGCTATGGTCAGTACCTACTCGGCCTGCTCGAACGCGGACGGCGCTAACGGCGCTGGCGCCCGCCCCATCCCACGAACCGCATCCTTACACCATTTGGACGAAAGACCCATGACTGACACCACCGGTAGTACCGACCGCACCGACGCCACGGACAAGGGCATGGAGCTGCTCAAGCCGCTCGGCGTGGAGACGACCCCGATCCCTGGCTTCCTGCGCATCGACCTGACCGTGCACGGGGACAACCGCGGCTGGTTCAAGGAGAACTGGCAGCGGGAGAAGATGACGGCGCTGGGGCTGCCGGACTTCGGACCGGTGCAGAACAACATCTCCTTCAACGACGAGGTCGGCGTGACCCGGGGCATTCATGCCGAGCCGTGGGACAAGTACGTCTCGGTGGCCACCGGCCGGGTGTTCGGCGCCTGGGTGGACCTGCGCGAGGGGCCGAGCTTCGGCACCGTGTACACCACCGAGATTGATCCGTCGGTGGCGGTGTTTGTGCCCAAGGGCGTGGGCAATGCCTACCAGACCCTGGAGCCGAACACGGCCTACACCTATCTGGTTAACGACCACTGGTCCGCCGATGCCCAGTACACCTTCCTCAACCTCGCCGACGAGACCGTCGCCGTGCCGTGGCCGATCCCGCTGGAGGAGGCGATCCAGTCCGATAAGGACCGGGCCCACCCGCGCCTGGCCGACGTCGTCCCCTTCCCCGCCGATGACGCCGTTCCCTCCGTGGCACCGGGCAGGCGCGTCCTGGTGACCGGATGCAAGGGACAGCTGGGTCGCGAGCTCATGAAGCAGCTGCCGCAGGCCGGCTACTCCCCCACCGGCGTGGATCTTCCGGAGGTCGACATCTCCGATGCCGAGGCCATGGCCGCCTGGGACTGGTCCGCCTACGACATCATCATCAATGCCGCCGCCTGGACGAACGTCGACGGTGCGGAGACCACCGACGGGCGACGCCTGTCCTGGCGCGCCAACGCCACCGGGCCGGCCAACCTGGCCCGCGAGGCGGCCCGTCACGGGCTGACCCTCGTACACATCTCGAGTGAGTACACCTTCGACGGCGAGCTCGAGCCCCACACCGAGGCCGAGGCGCCCAGCCCGCTCGGGGTTTACGGGCAGTCCAAGGCGGGCGGCGACGCCGCCGCCCAGGCCGCCCCGAACCACTACCTGGTGCGCACCTCCTGGGTGGTGGGCGACGGCAAGAACTTCGCTAAGACCATGGCTTCCCTAGCCGCGCGCGGTATCGCCCCGAAGGTGGTGGACGACCAGACCGGCCGGCTCACCTTCACCACGGACCTGGCCGCCGGCATCATCCACCTGCTGCGCACCGGCGCCGAGTACGGCACCTACAACCTCTCCGGGGAAGGACCCGTGGTCTCGTGGTGCGACGTCGCCAAGCGGGTCTTCGAACTGGTGGGTCACAGCGCCGACGAGGTCACGCCGGTGACCACCGCGGAGTACTACGCCGGGCAGGACGGCATCGCTCCGCGGCCACTCAAGAGCGCCCTGGACCTGAGCAAGATCGAGGCGACCGGCTTCACGCCCGCGAACTCGATGGAGCGCCTGGACGCCTACGTGCCGACCATCGAACTGTGAGGGCGTGAGCAGCCAGCGGGGCGCTAGTCATCCGAGTGGTGACTGGCGCCCCGCAGTGCTTTTTCTAGGCAATCCCTCCAGCGGTACCGCGTCGGGATCTTCCTAGCCTGCCAATTCGGACTACTGCCACCGTCCACACCACGAGCGCTGCACACAGCAAGAGGGTTGCGAGCACGGGCCAGGCCGGGAATCCTCCAGCAGGCGCGGCAAAGCCTTGCTGGGCCTGCTGCCACCACCAGGGCACGAAGAACAACGCCCACACGGCGAACCAGACGCCGGTGACGATCCCGGCCAAACGACGTGAACAAGTCAGTCCGCCTGCCATCACAATCGCCAACGTGAGCAGCGTCGGCAGCAGATAACGCGGGTGCAGACCGCCTCCCCCGGCCGAATACTTCAGCTGCATCGCCACTATGAGCATGGCCTCGGTACCGAGCAGGCCGGCCACGGCCAGGTCCGCCCGCGTCACCCGCTGACGCGCAATCGCCGCGGCGCCTGCCCCAAGTCCACAGATGGCGGGCAACACGATGAGTACCAGTCCGATCCGACCCAGTGCTGGAACGGGAACGAATAGCGACATCAGACGCTGCCAGGTCTCGGGGCGCATGATGAGCTCGGCCACCGAGATCTGGACGGTGTTGAAATGCTCGGCCGCCCATTCCGGGTGCCCGCCGGTGATCGTGCCGGTCAGACGCAGATTGCGCAGGTAGAACCAGCCAGAGGAGAGCACGACCAGCAGGCCCACGCCAACGCCGTTGACCAAGGAAGTCCACCGCCCCCAGCGATCTCTCCCGGGTCCCCGCACCATCCCCTCAGAAACGATTGCGAGCATGCAGACGGCGACAACCACCATCAGCGACAAACGGGTGAGCAACGCGGCACAGCACACGACGGCGAGCAGAGCCCAGCGACGCCGTGACGGACCCAGCCGGATGAATAGGCACGTGAGGGCGATGCAAGCAGCCATGAGCAGAGTTGCCAAGGTGTCGTTGTAGACGGCCCCCGAGACCCCCAGCATCGAGCAGCACAGTGCAGCGATCAATGTCGCGACAGGAGCGAGTAGCTGATTGTTGGGAAAGGCGACCCGCGCCGCGTAGCCAATCATTGCTACGGCCGCGGCGCCAAGCACCACGTTGACCGCCCTGGCAGCAAGGCCTGCGACAAGCACCCCAAAGGAGTCTGTCAGCGGACCTGCGAAGGGGGCCATGATCAGATAGAAGAGCGGCGGGTGTTGGGAGACCGCCTGCACCGACAGAGGCGTCTTGGGGCCCGAGCCCGGAATGACAGGACCTTCGGAGAAGTCAGGCCAGTGCCCGTGCCAGAGCTGGAAGGCATAGTCGAGATGATTGACCTCGTCAACGCTGCCGAACAGTGGTATCAGCAAAGCGCGGCCCGCGGCACACAGTATGAAGCCCACAACCACCAGCCGTTGGATTCTCACGGCTCCTGAGAAACCTGCCGCCCAGGAAGGGGAGTCGACGTCAGCCCCCGCGCCCGGCGCGCTGTTCCGAGTTCTCGCATGTCGCACCGGCTCACCATAGGAGGTTGCAACCCGCCGCGTCGTCACAGTCACACAAACGTGACCCGCGCCCCGCTACTGTGGGCAACTCGGCCGAAACCAGGGCTACGTTGCCGCCTGGATATGCAGCCAAAACCGGTGCCGGTCCGCTAGCCTGCCTGCATGCGTATTTCCGTCATTGGTTGTGGGTACCTGGGTGCCGTGCACGCGGCGTCAATGGCCGAGCTCGGTCACACAGTGGTCGGCGTCGACGTCGATGCACGCAAGGTCGAGCTGCTGTCCCAGGGCAAGGCCCCCTTCTTCGAGCCTGGATTCGAAGAGGTCCTGCGCCGCAACGTGGAGGCAGGCCGCCTGACCTTCACCACCGACTACGCGGCCATCGCCGGCGCACAGGTGCACTTCATCGGCGTGGGCACGCCGCAGTCGGAGACGGGCGCCGCCAACCTCACCTATGTGGACGCCGCGATTGAAGGCATGCTGCCTCATCTGGGTCAGTGCACCGACGGCCCGGAAATCGTCGCCGGCAAGTCGACCGTCCCGGTGGGGACCGCCGCGCGCCTGGCCGAGCAAATCGCCCCCACCGGCGTGACGCTGGTGTGGAACCCTGAGTTCCTGCGCGAGGGCTTCGCGGTCAAGGACACGCTCGACCCCGACCGTATGGTCTACGGGCTGCCCGAAGACGAGCGGGCCGCAGCAGACGCGCAAGCAGTCCTGGATGAGCTGTACCGGCCCATTATCGAGGCGGGTAAGCCCCGGCTGGTGATGGATTATCAGACCGCGGAACTCGTGAAGATCTCCGCCAATGCATTCCTGGCCACCAAGATCTCCTTCATCAACGCCATGGCGCAGATCTGCGATGCCGCTGGTGCCGACGTGACCGCCCTCGCCGGTGCCATCGGGCTGGACGACCGTATCGGCAAGCGCTTCCTGCGCGCCGGTATCGGCTTCGGCGGCGGCTGCTTGCCTAAGGACATCCGTGCCTTCCAGGCCCGCGCCAACGAGTTGGGGGTCGGTGAGTCGCTCGGCTTCCTGGCCGAGGTGGACAAGGTGAACGACGCCGTGCGTCACTCGGTGGTGGACACCGCCAAGCGATTACTGGGCGAGAACCTTGCCGGCATCCGTGTGGCGGTGCTCGGCGCCGCGTTCAAGCCCGACAGCGACGACATGCGCAATTCTCCCGCACTCGATCTGGCTCGAGAATTCACCGATCTGTCCGCTTCGGTAGTAGTCATGGACCCGGCGGCGAGCCCGATCCTGGCCGATCGTGAGGGACTGCCCTATGAGATCGCGGACTCCATCGAGTCGGCGCTCCAGGGCGCGGACCTGGTTGTGCTCGGCACCGAGTGGAAGCAGTTCACCACTTTCGATCCTGCCAAGGCGGCCGAGCTCGTGGCACGGCGCATCGTCATCGACGGGCGCAACGCGCTACCGCGCGAGGACTGGAAGGCCGCAGGCTTCGCCTACGTGGGTATCGGGCGGCGCTGAGCCACGGCCGAACCCCACCCGGTCTCCCCAGCAGCATCCGTTCGGCGACTACTCCCGCGAAGTCGCCCACCAGCTTTGGTCTGGCGGAATCCGCCTGCTCGGCTGCAATGCCTCAGCGCCCGGCTTCGGCCTGGATTGTGGTGAGCATGGCAAACCGGTTCAGAACGAAGCGACCGTCCAGCTGACTGCGTTCATCCCATCGCTCGTCGGGACCAGGACCGTGGTGCCGTCAGGCGAGAGCGCCGGGCGCGAGTAGCCAATCGCCTCGCCGAGCCAGACCAGTCCCGTTCCGTCCCAGGCTACGGCGTACATGTCGGCCTCCTGCCCGTCCGAGCCAGATCCCCAGGCAAAGCGGGCGTCACCTGCCGAACCGACGATGATGGTCGACGGCGTGTGCAGCCAGGTTGTTGGTGCCTTCTGTCCCTCATCCCACAGACCGATGTAGGTTCCCGTTCCCGCGGTTGTTGACGAGACGGCAACGGCTCGGTGGTCCCCGGCAGCCCACAGACCCGCGATCTGCCACGACGAGTCCGCAGATGTGACCGACAGGATCGTGTCGACCGTCTCCGTCGACTGCTCCCAACGGGCGAGTGTCGTCAGCGCACCCTCGGCATCTGGCACCGCGAAGAGAACGCCGCCGTCAACGGCGGCGGGAAGGTCGCCGCTGGCGACGACGGTGGCAGGCTTCCCCCCATTGAGCGGGTAGCACAAGACTTGCCGCACCCAGATATCACCGACCGCGACTCCGGATGCCCAGTACACACTGCTGCCGTCCGTCGTAGGCACGACCTCGAGCGGTCCCACGGGTGTCTCAGTGGTTCCGTTCAATTCCTCGGCAGAAGCGACAAGAACAGCTTCCCCCTCCTCCGCCCTGCGGTAGACCCACAGCTGCCAATTGTCCATAACAGATGAGGTTTCCGAATCGGTACTTACCGTGGCAGACCGCCACACAATCCAGTCGTCAGTAGCGGAGCCGTCCTGCGGCTCAAAGTAGTCGGCCGGATCAACGACATCGGGAGGCTCAGGGGTCAGTGTCTCGGCTCCAGCGGCGGATATGACGGCAGGGGCGTAGGACATGAGCACGTTCGGATTGGAGCTCACGGATCCGAACACCTCGGAGGCAGAAAGCGGCAGCACGCCGATCTGGGCGTAGTCTCCACCAAAAGTCCACTGAGGTGAGCAGCCCGCCGGTTGTGCCGTCTGCTTGACCTCTATCGGGGTGACAGTCACCGACGTGCCGACCAATGAAAACGGCAAGGTGGAGACGTATTTCGTCCCGGTGGCGGTGGCGCCGTGAGATGAAGCAGCACCGGTGCCTGCTTTCGTCGGCTCGGTTGCCACCCTGCCCCGACTGCAGCCGCCAACAAGTATCCCGGAGAAGACACCGATGGCGGCGAGAACCTGACGCCTACTGGGCATCCGTATCGTTGTCATGGTCTGCCCTTACGATCACGGGGTGAAAATTCCGATGTGCTGGCGTCCGTCGTTGACGTACTCGTACTGGAGAAAATTACGAGTAAACGTTGTCAAAGACGGATACCAGAATTTCTGCGAAGCACCACCCCAAAGCGTCGCACCAGGGTCGGCGAATTGCACCGCATCGGTTTTCGCGTTATAGCCGGTAACAACCATGACGTGCGAGAACGTTGAGTTGCTATGACCGTTAAAGTGCGGGCCTCCACGCCGCTCCTGCTCGTCAACAGCCACCGGATACCCCTTCGCGAACGACTGCTTAACCTTCGTCTGCACTACCGAGGGAGTCGGCGTATGGATCGTGGAGTAAACACTCTTGCCGAGCCATGCGTTCATGCCCTGCTGGAACTTGCGGTCGTGGAAGGAGGTATACCCATAGCGCCGCGTAGACATCGCAGTTGCAACATTTTCAATGGTCAAAGAAGCGCCGGTAGCCTTCGATTTACCGGCATTTTTGTAACGCAAGATCATATAACCCGAGGTCGGTCCGCAGAAGAAATTATTCGGCTGCCCGGCCCAGGTGATATTGAAGGTAAACAGAGTCTGAACGGGCTTAGCGGCCGGCGGACGTCGCAGCCCGAAAGTGTCCCTGCCATCACCGTCCCAATCGCCCACCAGAACGAGGTCTGTGGCCCGCCCGTAGGACAGCAGCTGGTCGGCTTTTCCGCCCGCCATCGAGTTCTTTATATGGAATACGTTGCCGCGCCGCACGGCGAAGGTGTCCCTGCCATCGCCATCCCAGTCACCGGCATATACCTCGTCGCCCGCACGCCCATATATAATGACCACATCCGCCGGGCCGCCCGCGAGCGTATTGGACACATGGTATTCTTTTCCGCGGCGGACAGCTAAGGTGTCCTTCCCATCACCGTTCCAGTCACCGATCATGACTTGGTCCGCAGCACCTCCGTAGATTATTTGTGTATCCGCGATTCCCCCACGAAGGCAGTTGAGGATGAAATACTGGTTCCCGCGGCGTACCGCGAGAGTGTCCTTCCCATCACCGTTCCAGTCACCAACGATGACCTGGTCCGTAGCACGTCCGAAAATGATGACGACGTCCGCTGCACCGCCAGACAGACTGTTCGAAAAGAAGTAGTAATTGCCGCGGCGGACAGCTAAGGTGTCCTTCCCATCACCGTTCCAGTCACCGACCAGCGCCATGTCATTGGCGCGACCGTAGGTGATGACGGAGGTCGCCTTGGACGTGAAAGTATTAGCGAAGTAATAGGTACTGCCGAGGTTCTTCTCCGTACCGCGAGCGTTGGAGGCGCCTGCAGCCACCCCGCTGGGCACGGCGCAGCTGGCTTCCGTCTCCTCCGGAGTTGTCATCATTAGCCCTGTTCCAGGGTCATCGCCCGCAGTGTCGGGAGGTAGGACGCTCTCGCTCACGCCCGGAGTCGCTTCGGAGGTTGCTTCCGTGGGCACAGATGTCTCCGTAGGCGTCGACGCGGTCTGCGACGGCGCAGTTGCATCCCGCGGATCATCTGGACCCGCCGTCGCGGTCCCGGTTGCCGTAGGCGTCGCCGTCGTCTCCACAGCGGGATCGGCAATGGCGATCGGAGCTAGAAGAACTAGCGAGGCGATGAGGGACAGCACAACAGCGCGTGGTGCCCAAGGGGCGTAATGCCGCATGGGGAAGAACCTGCCTGGAATGGGCGAGTAATAACCTAAGTCAGGCTACCGCACAGCCTTCTTCCAGCATGCTTCAATACCGTTTCAAAAACGAGGGCATGGCTGCACGAGTGAGGGCTGTCTCGTGCGCACCGGGCCGAAGGAGATGGCCGGGCGGCCCCGGCCTTTGGCATCGTTCAGGCCGCCGCTCAGCACCAAACGGCGTCCCGGAGAGCAAGCAGGAAAGTCCGTCCGAAGCGCGTGGTCGGCTCCAGTACGGCGCTCTCCGCCCACTCATTCCACGCATTGATAAAGACCACGCGGTGCTCCGGATCCCGAGACATCACCGAGTCGATGAGTCCTGCCACCCAGCGACGGAAGGTGTACGGGTTCGAGCCGTACCACGTGTCCGCCGTCCACTGGCGACGCGCCGTGTTGTCGAAGGCGACCATAGCTCCCGGATACTCGCTGTCATCGAGCGTTCCCGACAGTGCCAACGACGCTTTGACGGTTTCCTGGTAGCTCATGAAGTTACCGCGCCAACGCGAGTCGAGGCCAACCTCAGTCGCAGGGCCAGCCACCCAGGGCAGGTTGTGCGGGGGGAACTGGAGAGTGCCGTCAATGCCGGTCTCGCTGCCAAGGGCCTGGATGCCGTCAAACTCCTCCGCCACTGCCACGGCAAGCACGTACAGTTCCCCGACTCCCGCCTCACGGGCCTTCTCGCGCCAGGTCGCGACCACATCCGGGAAGTTGGTCATCTGTGCCGGGCGATAAACGGCGAGAACGGCTTTACCGTCGATACGCATGTAGCGCGGGTCAAGCAGGAACTCCATGACGTCGTCGATGAAGGTCTCGGCCGGAACCTTGGTGTAATCCTGGCCGACGAGGATGTCCGCGGCTCTTCCATCCCAGCGACGCGTCCAGTTCTCATTCGCCCACATGATGCAGTAGGGCTGATCAAGGTCGGATGCGTGCAACCGCTCAATCGGAACATTGAGTAGTCTCTCGCCGGAGAACCAGTAGTAGTAGTACATGAAGCCGGCGATGCCGTGATCGCGAGCCAGAACGGCTTGCTTGCGTCGAACCTCATCGTTGGCAAGGTCGTAAAAACCGAGCTCGGTCGGCAGCTTCGGCTGGTAGTGCCCCCGGTATCCCGGGATCGCCGCGGTGACATTCGACCACTCGGTGAATCCCTGCCCCCACCAGCGGTTGTTCTGCGGAGAGTCGTGGAACTGTGGCAGGTAGAAGGGGATTACTTGGGCGCGCGCGTATCGGCCTGCGCCTCGTGCGAAGCGTGTATATGCGTCAGCAACGCGTACGTCCTGCTTCCCGAGTTCAGCCACCTCGGCCATTCGCAGGCCCGCTTCCTCGGTCAGGATACCCAGCAGGCGCTCGACGGCGTGAGCCGTGGTGGCGTCGACCTGTCCATTCTCCTCGTCGAAGTCTGCGTGCTGCAGGTTGAGCGCGCGCAGCCCCTGCAGTACAAAGCCACGAATCCAGTACATGGACCCCGACGCGAAGCGCAAGGCGTCTGGGTCATCCAGCGACATTTCTAGCCTGCGCAACAGTTGCTCGACGATGTGCCGATCCCCGCCCCAGAACTCGGGGCCAACCACGCAATCGTCGGCGGTAACCAGACCCAAGGAGGAGTCTGCGGCGAAGGCGTTGAGAATATCCTTCACCCGCTGCTCCGATCCGAGCAGGTCACTCAGCAGCTGGTCCTTCCAACCGGCGCCGTCGCCGGCGAGCTCCGCATGATCCTCCCGCCAGGGGCTTCGCTTCGTATGTACCTTCAGCACGATGTCATACGGGTCGAGGAATCCGGCGTTGATCAGTTGTACGGTCGGGAAGATGTCCCGCCCATGGTTGGCCACCTCGACGACGGATACGTGTCCCAGATGCGGCAGCTGTTCCCGTGGAACAGATAGCTCCTGCTGGGAGGCGTTGGTGATGAACAAGTCGAAGTCCACAGGGATGACGCTCAGGTGCTCGAACAGCTCATCCATGAGCTCCGGGTAGAAGCAGTGGATCACCACGGCGACCCGCGCCGGATCCTCATTGACCAGCGACTCGTCCACCCGCCAGTGGTCCGGGAACCCGGAGTTCTGGCGTCCCCCCAACCGTGAGACGTACTCGTTGAAGTCCGCACAGTGCTTGCTCTGATAACCGTGGATGCTGCCGCTGACGACCAGGTTGGCGAGGGCATTGCGTCCCCTGGCCGCGAAGTAGCTAGCTCGTCGTACGAGCCCGGTCTTGGTGACTTTGGTCATCACAGGTCCTTACCACTCGTTGACGTCGGTTCCGAACCGCCGCCGGATGTACTGAGCTGCCTCGGCTGCTTCCGCCTCGGTAGACGGATGGGTCATGATGGTGCGCTTGAGAAACGGCACGCCAGACTCGATGAGGTTCTTCCAGCCATCGACAGTAGGGTTTCCGTAGGGCACTCCCAGCTCCGGGCCAGTCACCCACACCTCGCTCGAGTAGCACTCGGCGAAGGCTAGCCGGGATACTCCGATCTCATACGACATGACGACGTCGTCCTTGCCGGGTTCCACACGGACGGCGTTGAAGAAGTCGCACCACGGCTGTTCGTCCAGTATTCCGCCCCTGAAGGACAGGAAAAAACTCTGAATATGGTGGGCGAACTGGTACGAGGCGGTCAGGCCGCGAATATCCGGACCGGGCGCTGCGGCCCACTCCAGCAACTCGTCGATCGGGGCGAATGGGCCCAGCAACGAGTCGTTTGTGAGCAGCACCGTCCCGGCGGCGCGCAGCTCGGGGAAACACCCCAGCGCGGTGGCCCATGACCCGAAGTCGTAGCCAAGGTTTGGCCGTCTAATGATCATGGTGTCCGCCGGGATCCCCGCCGGGAACTCCAGTGGTTCGGCAGCCTCGCAGGTCGAGATCACGACGGTCGCATATCCTGCGGCGTCCAACCGCAGCAGGTACTCGGACAGCGATTTGGGTTGAAGCGGGCCGATGGAGAACTGAGCCACCAGCGCCACTCGGTCGGAGCTCACGACGGTGCTAGGCCTGCCGCGTTCGATGTGCACACGCCCTTGAGAAACCTCCGATACTAGCGGACCGCGTCCCTTCAGCCGCAGGCGCCTCACCTCAGGACTCCCCGCAAACGCGTCTTGAATGCGCGCACGGGTGCGGTGACCCGCCACGATGAGGAGTGGCGCAGTACGTCGAGCTGCTCCCACGCCCCGCTGATGACCCGGTTGGCGCGTCGCAACTCTTTCTCAAGCTCCTCATTGCGCATAGAGAGCTCCGCCATCTCGTGCTTCATCTTGTGCAGGGTGGCGCGCAGCTGCCGGACCTCCTCCTCCAAGTCGCGCGCTCCGGAGTCCGGATCCGCACCGAGCAGGTCTTCTGGTTCATTGGCGGATGTGCTCATTGCTGTCCTTCCCCGGGGGCGGGAAGCCCCGGACGTTTGCTCCAGTGCCCCGGCACAAGTGTGACTAATCCGGGTTCGTCCATGGTCCTGTCGGCACGGACAATGAGTTCGGTACGCCGGTCGGATAGGTCGAAGATCTGTCCGTCCCTGACGAAGCACGTCGTCAGCCACAGTCTTCCGGGCTGGAAGACCACCTGATCTATCGTATAGTCGATGAAGGAATCGCCTGCGCGCAGGGAATAAAGCGTGCCCGCAGCCTTGGAGTTCGGGCCGGCGATCGTAACGCCCCCGTCGGTTGAGAACCCGAGTCCCAGTTCAACGTCGTGCAAGTCCTTCTTGGCGTTCACATGCACGCGTACGGTCAAGGGCTTGCCGTACGTGGCGAACGCAACCTCGTTGAGGTTACCGTCCAGCAGTTCCACACCGGTCATACGGCAGTCGCCGTTGCCCTGGTTCAGCTTGTACTGGTCGTCCTCGGGGAATTCTTCCTCCGGCTGCTCCTGCGCGCGTTGGCGGGCCTCCTTCTCGTTGACAGAGGTGAGGTAGGCGGACACGACCTCGTCGGCATCGCCGACCATCTGCACCTTGCCGTGGTCGAGCCACACCACTTCGTCGCACATCTCGGTAGCGAGCGACAGCGAATGGGTCACCAGCACGATCGTGGTGCCACCGTCGCGCAGCTGCCGCATCAGGTCGAAACACTTACGCTGAAACTCTTCGTCTCCGACGGCGATGATCTCGTCAACCACCAGAATCTCCGGTTCGATGGCGACGGCTGCGGCGAATCCCAGTCGAACCGTCATTCCGGAGGAGTAGACCTTGACGGGCTCGTCGATGAAGTCACCGATGTCCGCAAAGTTGATGATCCAGTCGATGGAGTCTTCGATCTGCTTCTTGGTACGTCCGAGAATGGCTCCATTGAGGTAGATGTTTTCCCGGCCCGTGAGCTCGCCGTGGAAGCCGGCCCCGACCTCCAGGAGCGCATCGACCTTGCTCGCAACCATGACTTCGCCCTCATTGGGCCGATACACGCCGGCGAGGATCTTGAGCAAGGTGGACTTGCCGGACCCGTTGTGCCCAACGAGTCCGAACGTTATGCCCTTCTTGACGGCGAAGCTGACATTCTCCAGAGCGTGGAAGACGTGGGTGTCACGAGACCGCCCGCGTACGAAGCGCTCCTTGAGGGAATCACGCCTGTCAGCATGCAACGTGAAGTGCTTGGAAACGTCACGCACCTCGATGGCGATATCATCACCGGCGTCGACGCCGATAGGGACAGCTGCGGTGTTCATGGTCAGATCCTCTCCCCCAGGTCGGCTCCCCATCGGCGGAACACAAGGACCGCACCGATGAGGGCAATTCCCGCCCAAACGCAGCAGGACAACCAGTCACCGATGGATCCGGGCTGCAACGAGTAGACCAGCGAACGGAACAGACTGATGAACTGCGCCATGGGCATCGCCTGAACGAGGTCGTGAGCGGGCAGGCCCCAAACAGACTCAGGAACGATGTCCGGATTATAGATAATGGGGGTGGCATAGAACATCAACTGCAAAAAGACGCCTACAAGATGCGCGAGGTCGCGAACATAGATATTCCAAATGGACAGCATCACGCTGATGGCGCCGGTGAAGATGACGAGCAGCAACAGGAAGGGCACTAGCAGCAGCCAGGTCCAGGACACGTTCGTCAGACACAGCAACACCACTAGCAGCAGGCCTACCTCGATCCCAGACTGTACCCCGATAGCGAGGCAAGAACCGAGCACCGCAGAGTAGGCCGGGAAATAGACCTTCTGTAACAACCCCCCTGAGCCGAGGAGCCCATTAATGCCCGCATTAATCGAGTTCTGGAAGAATCCCCAAACGGTGAGGCCCGCAAACAGCCATACAGCGAAGATACCGATGCCCTGATGCCGTGAGGCGATAGTTGCCGGAACCATTTTGAACAATCCGCCGAAGATCAGCGTATAGATGCCCAAGGACGCCAGGGGCACCACGAGCGACCACAGCCAACCCAGGGCAGTCCCCTTAAACTTCGACTTGAGGTCACGCTGCCCGAAGGCCTGGATGAGGTCCCACTCCTGCCAGAACGACCTCCTCGACCTCACGTTCGTCTTGTTCATGCAGTCCTCACTTGCCTCGGGGTGCACACCGGAGCGCGGGCGAGTCCCCAGGGACCCGTGTGTGCGCGTCTGCGGCGGACGGACCAGGCCACCATACCTGTTGCGCCGTAGCCGTAGAGGGGACCGGCAGGTGATGTCTCCCGCAAGTTCCCCGGCTGCGTCAGCACCACCGGTCGGGTTACCCTGTGGGCGCCCATCCGCGGGAGCAGTGCTAGGGAGGACGCGCATGCCGGTAGTGGTAGCAGTTGTCGTGACCTTCGACCCCGACCACGACATCACTGGGCTGCTCCGGGCTCTAGACGAACAGTGCGATCATGTACTCGTCATCGATAACGGCACCCCCTCAGATGGGCTGTCCCGCATCGAAAGGGCGGTGAATAGGACAAACGCCGAGCTATTGTCCTTGGGGCGCAACCGGGGAATCGCTGCGGCTCAGAACGTGGGCATCGCGCGCGCTCGCGAACTGGGCGCTTCCCATGTGCTGTTGTCTGACCATGATTCACTGCCCGCTACGGGAATGGTCAAGCACCTGTTGTCCGGGTTCGACTCCGCGGGGCACGTTGCCGCAGTCGGGCCTTTGCCGCAGGAGGATCGCGAAGGCGGCGATCAACTCGTCTACGTGTGCCGCCGCTGGAAACCAGGACGCGCCACGCCTGCGGAACTGGACAGTGACAGGCTCGAAGTCGCCTTCCTCATTGCCTCCGGCTGCCTGGTGAGTGTCGACGCCCTGGACGCCGTCGGGCTCATGGACGAATCACTGTTCATCGACCACGTCGACCTGGAGTGGGGTCTGCGCGCTCGCCGAGCCGGGTACCGGCTGCTGGTTGTGCCCGCCGCTAAACTGCACCATTCGTTGGGTGACGACGTCGTCATGCTGCCGGGCAGATCCCAACCGGTGCATGTCCATGGGCCGACGCGCAATTACTATCTTGCTCGCAACACCATTGCCCTGATCCGCAGGCGCGCACTCATGCCATGGCGGTGGCGGGTGCGGTACGTGTACTGGCTGGCCAAGTATGTTGTCTTCAACGCCTTGCTGCCGGATCGCGTCAAGGAACGCAGACGCATGCTGCGCCGAGGTCTCTGGGACGGACTGCGCGGCCGTTCAGGACCACTTGCCGCCCAACTTTGAGCACGCCAGCGTCCGCGCCTCCTTCTCCGCTCGCTAGGCGACCTTGCCCACTCCAAGGCTGTCGGCAACAACCAATATCAGCACCAGGCCGCACAGGCACCAGACGACGACTTGACCACGTCTCTTCAAGGGTTTGAGCAGCAACCCTAAGACCAGTGCCGTCAGCGGGATCAGCGTGACCCCATAGCGTGCCGACACAATGGGGAAGTAGACCTCTTCGCGCACCCACGACTGGACCTGCACCAGCAGGACCACCAGCACCGGCGCCACCGCTGCAATGCCCGCGAGGAGTCGTTCACGCCCGCGCAGCGCAATGAGCCCGCAGAACGGCGCCACGGTGAGTGCCAGACCGGCGAGGTTGGTGAGGAGCTGCCCGTGATACGTCGTGACCGGAGATCCTTCCCAGGAACCCGAGGTGTATCCGAACACGTGGGTAAGCGTCGGCAGCCACTCATCGAAAGGCAGTCCCACATATTCGGTGTTGTTCTGCCCGAGAACCCGGTTCTCCCAGCCGCTTGGCGTGTGGGCGGCCACATACCGTCCCCACAACAGGGTCACCAACCCTCCCCCGAAAACACCGGCAGCCACGGTGAGCAACGGCTCCCGCCAGCGGTCGCGCCCGCGCACCAATCGCACCACAGCGATAAGGCACAGCACCCCAAGCACAATAACGAGGGACGCCAGGGTAATCGTCTTAACCAACCCCGCGCAGGCTCCAGCGATCAGCGCAAGTAGCGCCGCCGACTTTCCCGACAGCTCACGCGTGAGCACGATTGCGGACAGTACTCCGAATATGAGGAAGGGCGCGTCGGTGGAGACCGTTGTAGCCACCATCAGAGTGAAAGGATTGGTCAACAACAGCAAAGTCACCGCCGCAGCGAGCCCGCGCGGCAGGGACCACATACGCATCAGGGCGTAGACCATCGCCAAACCAACTGCGACGATGAGCGCACACGAGACACGCATGAGCGTCACCGGGTCAAGGGAAGTGATAGCCATGCCGATGCGAGCCATCAGCGCCACCACGGCAAACAGGCCCGGTGGCTGCCAGGCGTTGTAGTTCTCCATGATCACGCCGAACTGCGACGGGTCGGTCACACCGCACTCAGGCAACTTGGCGTATACACTCGCCTGCTTCCTGCAGGACCACTCTTCGAGGGTAAAAGAAGTGTAGAGGTCACCACGATGGGGAAGCTCGCCGTGCATAATGCGCCATACGTAGTCGATATGAGTCGCCTCATCGATCGGGCTGATCTCGGTGACTCGCATGATCTGCAACACCGCAACGACGAAGGCAAACAGGCCTATTGCTAGGGCAACGCCCACGTCACCCCGCCTACGAAACCACCAAGAGCCCCAGCCCCCCGCGCGGCTTCGGCGTGCCGAAGCAACGGAATCCGTAGCGCCTTCCACCATGTTGCTCCTGCTCCTCCTTATACAGTCAGCGAGTCCCGTCCTAGCGCAGCGGTTGTCTCGGCTGTATCACCCAGACTGCGCTCGCTCCCGAATACGCGCTTGACGGGCGGCAAGGATGCCGACGCCGCCCATGGCGAGATCCGCAACAGTGAGCACCGCGCGGGACAGCAGCACCACGGCAACCACCCCGCCAGTGGTCAGCGCCCCAGTCAGCACCAGTCCGAGTACGGCTTCACGCACGCCCGCACCCGCAGGGACGAAGACGATGAGGAAGCCCACGGTCCAGGCCATGGCGTATCCGCCGATGCACAGTGCCAGCGTGGCGGGGGTTCCTGCCATGCCCATGCCGATCGCCAGGAGCCATACCTGGACTCCAGCGATTACCCAGGCGAACAGTGTCCACACCGTGCAGGCACCGATCCCGGACCAGCTCACTGGGTGCTCCAGTGGCGGCCTGCCCGTGAGCCGGAAGACGAGGGTGAGCAACCGGTTGAGAACCGGGGGAAGCAACATGACAACGAAGACAGGCAGCGTCCAAGTTACCCAGCCATAGTTGTCTCGCAGCCGGTCCGAGGCGAAGGGCATGGTTGCCACCGCCAGAGCGGCCCCCGTCACGATGGAGACGATGACGGTCACCGCCATGACGGAGACGGAGCGCCGCCGCGGGATCTGGTGGTCTGCGCCGAGTTCGGCCGCGGCGAGGATGTTCCACACCCCGCCGGGCATGTACTTGCCCAGTTGGGAGACGAAGAAGACGCGGAAGGCTGCGCTGAGTGGCAACGTTGTACCCATGTCGGCCAGCAGCACCCGCCAGGCGAACATGGTGAGCAGCACGTAGATGACACCGGTGAGCAGCGAGCCGAGCAGCAGCAGCGGATTCATGCCCGCCATGGCGGTGACGATCTCGTCCCACTGGGAGACGACCGCGTACACAGCCAGGACGACGACCAGCGCGAGAAAACCGACGCGTACCGGCGTGGAGCGCAGTGCCTTCAGCATCTGTCCGATGAGCGCGCTCAACTAGCTGCCTCCGCGGCGCGAGTCCGTTCCAGGGCGGCGACCAGCGGGGCAACGGCCTGCTCCGGGACGAAGGCCGCAGCCGCGGCTGCGGCGCGCTTACGAGCGCCGCGCAGTGCCGCCGGATCGGTCGCCAGATGCTCCAGGGCGTCTGCGAGAGCCTCAGGGGCACCCGGCGGAACGAAGATGGCGCCGCCGCCGAGCAGTCGCCGCTGCGGCGCGGTGTCGGAGGTGACAACGGCGCATCCGGCTGCTAACCCCTGGTAGACCTTGTTGGGAACGACGTCGAGCGCCTTGTCGGTGGTGCCGACGATGCCGAGGCAGACGTCGTGCTCCGCTACCAGGCGGGGCAGCTCGGTGGAGTCCACCCAGTCGCGCCACTCGACCATGTTCTCCGCCGGGGAACCGGCCAGGATCTGCTCGCATTCGGCGCGGTCCTGTCCCGATCCGATGAGCAGTGCTCGTACCGGGGTGCCGCGCTCGGCGAGCAGACGTAGGGCTTTGGCAATGTGTGGCGCTCCCTGCAGCGGAGTGAACAGCCCGAAGAAGACCACGGTGAGAGGACGGTGCGCATCCCGGGCGCCGTCGTCGGCGAGGCGGGCAGCGGCAGCATCCCGTCCGGCCTCATACCAGGCGGCGGGGGCCCCGACGGGGACGATGACCCCGCGGTCCGCGATAGAGGCGTCCAGCTTGGCGGCGTGTTCGGCGGTGTCCAGGACGACGACGTCGGCAGCGTGGGTGGCCAGCGAGTCCAGCAAGCCGAGAATGCGGGCTTTGACACCGTCCTCGCCGCGGTCGCGGGCTGTACCGGCGGCAAAAATGAGGTGGTCGAGCACAATGGTGGTGCGCGGGTAGAGCAGGCGCGCCCAGAGAACATCGAAGTGTCCCATGTAGCCAACGAGCAGGGTGTCGGGGGCGTGGGAGCCGCGGAAGCGGCGGCTCCCCGCGGCCAGGCGAGTCCACCGAGAAGCCAGCCGACCAACGAGGACGGGCAGGCGCCAGGGCTGTTTGAGCATGGCAACCCGGTCGGCCGTGCTCAGCCCCAGGGGCTCGTCGAGCTCACGCACCGCCGTGTCAGGGGTACGGCGCAGCCCTTCCAGAAGCACCTCGACCCGCGGGTGGGAGGCGACGTCATAGGTGCCGAAGCCCAGAACCTTGCGCATACCTTCAGTCCCCTTGAGGCTGGGCGTAAGGATCATCCACGTCCGGCGATAGGCCGGGGATGAGGGCGGCACGGATACCAGAGATCTGTGTGCCATCTACGCGCCCATACTCAATGTTCTTCACCCGTTCCAACGTCTCCTCGATGAGCACTCGGTTGGTGCGCTGCAGGTCAGCGATGGCCAGTAGCGCCACGCATAGCAGTGCTGCCACCAGCATGAGCGTACCGAAGACCAAGGACTGGACGTGGCCGCCAGCCGTCCCCATGAGCCACAGGATGAAGAAGCGGATGAAGGGAACAGCACCCGCAATGGCGAACAGCGAAGCTAGCCAGCCCAGCACCACGTGCGGCTTGAACATGAGGTAGGAGCGGGTGATTGCCCCTCCTGACTTCGCCATGTGCTGGAAGATGTTGTTGAACAGGCGCGACTCGCGGGTCTTGGGGTTGGTGGTGATAGGCACCGAGGCAATCCGCAGCCGCTTGTTGCCCGCCTGGATGATCGTCTCCATGCAGTAGGAGAACTGGGTGATGACGTTGAGCTTGAGCAGGGAGTTCTTGGAGTAGGCCCGGAAACCGGAGGCGGCGTCGGGCAGGCGGGTACCGGCGGCATAGTTGACCACCTGGGAGCCGAAGTGCTGCATCCGCTTCTTGAACCAGGAGAAGTGGGCGATCTTGGCGGTCTGCCGGTCGGCGATGGCGATGTCGGCCTCGCCGCGCACCACCGGTGCCACCAGGTCACCGATGTACTCCTGCTTGTACTGGTTGTCGCCGTCGGTGTTGACCACGATATCGGCGCCGTGCGCCAGGGCGTAGTCCACGCCGTCGCGGAAGGACCGGGCCAGGCCCATGTTGCGTGCGTGTCGCACGAAGTGCTTGACCCCGTGCTCCCGGGCGACCTCCACGGTGCGGTCGGTGGAACCGTCGTCGATGACAAGGATCTCGACTTCGTCGACGCCCTCGATCTGGCGGGGGATCGTGTCCAGGACCATGCCTAGCGTCCCCTCCTCGTTGAGACAGGGGACCTGCACGAACAGCTTCATGAACTTCCTTCTCTGGTGGACGCACGACCCGTCGGGTAAGGGCCACACTAGCGTACAAGCCACAGGCCGTATCGTGCCCGTTCGCGGGCCAGGCTCCGCTGTTCAGCGCACCACTCCCAACGTGTCTTTGCCATTGCCGTTCCAGTCACCCACAATCGTCTTGTCTCCGCTCCGGCCGTAGATCTGGACGATGTCGGCGGTCCCACTGGTCAGGGAGTTGCGTACGTAGTAGGTAGCGTTGCGGCGCACAGCTAGCGTGTCCTTGCCGTTTCCGTTCCAGTCACCCACGAGCACAGTGTCGGCGGGTTTCCCGTAGGTGATGACCCGATCTGCCTTGCCGCCGTTCAGGGAGTTCTTGATGTGGTACTGCCGGCCGCGGCGTACCGCGAGAGTGTCTTTGCCGTCTCCGTTCCAATCGCCGACGATGACCTCGTCAGAGGCAGTACCGTAGGTGACCACCTTGTCTGCTTCGCCGCCATACATCGAGTTCCTGAAGTAGTAGGTGTTGCCGCGACGCACCGCCAGGGTGTCGGTTCCATTGCCATCCCAGTCCCCTACAAGCACCTGATCGGTGCTCTTGCCGTAGGCGAAGGTACGCAGGCTGGCGCCGGAGGTGTTGGTGTTGCGGAAGCCGTATGCGGTTCCGTTGCGCACACCGGTCGTGTCAACACCGTCTCCGTTCCAGTCGCCTGCGAGCACGGTAACTGCCGGGGTGGTGTAGGTGAAGGTTGTGTTCGCCGTCGCGGACCAGGAGTCGTTGAGATAGATCTGGTGGCTGCGTGCACCGTTCGCGGTACTCGTCCCATTCGAAGGCGTGGAGCTGGCGGTGGAAGCCTTGATCTGGCTCTGCGCCGTCGAGCGAATCTGATCCAACTTGGAGTAGCCGACGTCGCCGGGGCAGGTGGTGTAGCCGACATCGCGGTGTCCGGAGATGACGGGCAGGGAGATGGTTTGCCCCGCCTTGTACTTCTCGGTGGACTTGAAGGTGAAGGAGGCGGAGCTGGTGGCGCTGGTGACGCCGGAGCGCCCCAGGAACCAGCCGGCCATCTTGCCGACGTTGGTCAGCTGGGCGGTGGAGGGGGACACGCTGGTGTAGGTACCCATCATGGAGATGCCCATGGTCCCGGTGTTGGCACCGTAAGCGTGCCCGCCGACGACCATCTTGCCCGCCGCCGCGCTGGTGGAGCCGTAGCGACCCTCGAAGACCTTCCCGTACTTGTCGACGAGGAAGTTGTAGCCGATGTCCCCCCAGTCGAGAGTGACCGCGTGGTAGTAGTAGATGCCGTTGACGATGGATGCGGACTGGCTGGAGGTGTAGTTGTTCGTTCCGGCGGTGTGGTGGACGATGACGTGCTTGGCCGCGGCATAGGTGGGTGACCACGTCATGTAGGAGGAGTTGGCGCCCCACTCGGAGCGGGTGGTGACGGGAACGGGAAGGCCATTGGCCGTGGTTGTTGCCGCCAACACTGCGGGCAGGCCGGGGTTGACAGACATGCCGCCGCCCGCGCCGGAGGAGGGTGCAGTGGAGTCGGTCTCCTGCGGCTGCGCCGTTTCCTCTTCCAGTTGCTCCGTCTCGCCCGCCTCCTCAGTGTCGACCTCGGGAGTGGGGGTCTGCAGTCCGCCGGTCAGGTCATTGTCTTCGGATCCCTCCGGGGTGGCCACGGCGGTGGGCTCGGCGTCGGTCGTGTCCAGGTCTGCCGGATCGAGCACTTCCTCGCCCGAGGGCTGGCCAGGGATAAGCGCGAGCTGGAGGTCAGCGGGCAGTGCCGCGGCCTCGCCGACGATGCTGGCTTGGACGGCGTCGGCCCCGCCGGTGATGAACTCCTCGGTGCCGGCGACGCCGGTAGCGTCGTCCCGACCGGCTCCGCTCGGCTCGTTGAGGTACCAGTCGGACCAGGTTCCGTTTTCGCGCACGCGCAGGTAAACATCCAGGCCATCGGGCAGCGCATCGGCGCCGCTCCAGGTGAAGCCGGCAATGAGGAAGTCGTCGACTTCCAGCGGTTCGGTCAGTAGCAGAGCATCAGCCTCGGGGTCGACCCCGGTCGCAGCTGCTTGAGCCGCCGCGGTCAGGCGGGCGGCGACCGCTGGGGCCACACCGGTGCCACCGCTGGTACCGGCCGATGTTGCGGTATCAATCAGTCCAGCTTCGGCCACCTCGGTGGCCGCACCCGTGGAGGTGGTGAGTTCGAGGAGCTGAACTGGCGCAGGGAGTTCCGAGGTGTCAGCGACCGCCGATGTTGCGGGCATAAGCCCGGCTGCGATCAGGGGTATCGCAGCGGTCAAGCCGAGAAGTCGTGAGACTGTCATGAGGTTCCTTCCAGCGCCGCGAACGAATACCTGTGAGTCACTTGCGCACTCTGAAAAGCATGTGACTTATGTGACCTATGAGGCAGACTACCGCCCGTATCTCTCCGCCGCGAATAATTTGAGCCACATCACGGAAATACACAGGTGTAGTTACGCTTGTTGTCATTTATCGCGTCTTCGTACGATTCGAGGACTCTCGCTATCATTCGACGCCCATGTGAGAGCCGCCGCCCTTGCCCCGGATAGCGCTGCATCCATGCCGTAGCCAACCGGATCACAGCTACCCGACTGATACAAGCCCGCCTGTGGCATGATGGCAGGCGGCAGATGCGGTCTCCACCGCCTGAACCCCATATACGGAGCACTCCATGAACGTCCTCATCACCGGCGGCGCCGGATTCATCGGTGCCAACTTCGTCCACCAGACCCTCGTGCGCTACCCCGACGCCAAGGTAACGGTGCTCGACAAGCTCACCTACGCCGGCAACCGGGGGTCGCTGGCAGACCTGGGCGATCGCATTGAGCTGGTCGTCGGTGACATTGCGGACGCCGACACCGTCGACCCGCTCGTGGCGGATGCGGATGTGGTGGTCCACTTCGCTGCCGAGTCCCACAACGACAACTCCCTGCGCGATCCCTCCCCCTTCATCCGCACCAACCTGGTGGGCACCTTCACGCTGCTGGAGGCGGTGCGCCGCCACGGCGTGCGCTTCCACCACGTATCCACCGACGAGGTCTACGGCGACCTCGAGCTGGACGACCCGGCGAAGTTCACTCCGACGACTCCCTACAACCCGTCCTCCCCCTATTCCTCCTCCAAGGCCGGCAGCGACCTGCTTGTGCGCGCCTGGGTGCGGTCCTTCGGGGTGGAGGCCACCATCTCCAACTGCTCGAACAACTACGGCCCCTACCAGCACATCGAGAAGTTCATTCCCCGCCAGATCACCAACCTCATCGATGGCGTGCGCCCCAAGCTGTATGGGGCGGGCGAGAACGTGCGTGACTGGATCCACGTCCTGGACCACAACAACGCCGTATGGGACATCATCGAGAAGGGCCGCATTGGCGAGACCTACCTCATCGGCGCCAACGGGGAGAAGAACAACAAGGAGGTCGTCGAGCTCATCCTCGAGCTCATGGGACACGACCCCAGCGACTACGAGCACGTGGCGGACCGCCCTGGCCACGATATGCGCTACGCCATCGACAACTCCAAGCTCGTCACCGAGCTCGGGTGGGCCCCGCAGTACACGGACTTCCGCTCCGGCCTGCAGGCCACCATCGACTGGTACCGGGACAACGAGGCCTGGTGGCGCCCGCTCAAGGCTGAAGTTGAGGCCAAGTACGCCGCACAGGGGCAGTGAACCGCGGCGTCAACCCAATTAACGCAGCTGTGCCCGGCCGGTGTGAAAACACGGCCGGGCACTTCGCGTCAGTTGGGTGCGTCGCTTCTCATGCCCCGGTGCTGCCGAACCAGGTGCGGTAGTACCGCCAGAAGTTGCGATTGCCATATGCCGAGCAGGAGTCGCCGCTTCCGTACATATGGTTCAGCGCCGCAGCGTTGGGGGCATAGGGGGTGTAGTTGTACAGGGCCGCCGTCGCCCGATTGAGCACCGGGACCTTCTGCGCGCCGCAGCTCGTCGTCGGGTTATATGCCACGTCGCTCACCACGCCCGCCCGATAGGTGAAGGAAGCCGGCTGTACCCCGTACTGCACCAGACGGGAGGCCGCGTAGTAGATCTGCGACGGCAGGCCGGCATAGCTCGCATCGCAGGGACTGGTGTCCGAGCAGAACAGACCGGTGGCCTTGGAATAGCGGGAAGCGCTGAGCGTATCGCCCGTGGCCAGTACCAGTCCCTGCTCCTTCTGCAGCATGACGAGAAGCACCTTCGGATTGATGCCGCATGCCGCAGAGGTCTTAGCGATCACTGTGGCAACGTCCTCGTTGCTGCCGCCCTGATAGGTGGCGCAGTAGGACGACGTCATGGTGGTGGTGGTCGCCCGGTAGTCCTTGAGACAGGCGGTGCCGTCGCTGGCGGCTCGACACGATGGGTTTTTCTCCGCCAAAAAGGAGCGGATCCCGGCTGCGTCCATGCTCGCAGCGTCGAAGAACTCGGTGTCGGAGATAATCATGGCCGCGTCGAACCGGGCGCCGTTGACCGTTTGTCCCTCGGTTCCAGTGGCGATGACGCCGTCGGCCGCGGTCCAGCTGAGGCGACCGCCCTCGAAGGTTTGCGTGGTCACGCCGTTGATGACGGTCTCCGCGCTGGTCGGAGCACCCAGAGACCCCGTAGCGCCGCCGCGAGCCGCCCACTCCTTCTGGATGGCGCTGGAGTAGCACGCGTAGGCGGGACGGGCCCCGCGGTACACACCTGGGGTGTCGGTGCCGTTGCCATCCCAGTCCCCCATGACCGCCCTGTCACCGGAGCGTCCGTAAGTAATGACGGTCTGGGCAACCCCCGAGCGAAGATCGTTGCGCATGTACCACCGGTTGCCGCGGCGCACAGCCAGGGTGTCGACGCCGTCGCCGTCCCAGTCCCCCACCAGCACCTGGTCGCCCGCGCGCCCGTAGGTGAGCACGACGTCGGCGACCCCACTGGTCAGGGAGTTGCGCAAATAAAAGGTGTTGCCGCGGCGCACAGCCAGGGTATCGACGCCGTCGCCGTCCCAATCCCCCACCAGCACCTGATCACCGGGACGCCCGTAGGTGAGCACGACGTCGGCGACCCCACTGGTCAAGGTATTGCGCAGATGGTAGTTGCGCCCGCGACGCACGGCCAGAGTGTCTGTGCCGTTGCCGTCCCAGTCCCCCACCAGCACCTGGTCGCCCGCGCGGCCGTAGGTCAGTGTGGTGGTCTCTGCGCATGTGCTTGCCGCCGCGAGCAGTTTGAAGGTAGCTCCGGTGCGAGTACCAACGGTATCTGCCCCACTGCCATCCCAGTCCCCGGCGACGACGTCGTTGGGGCTGCCTCCGACGGCAAAGGCGGCATCGGCTGCGCCGCCCCGCCAAGAGTTGCTCAGGTAGAAAGAACAATCATCGCTGGCCACGCATGACTCCGTGGTCGCGGCATGCGACTGCGGGGTAACCGGGACCGCAGCGAGCATGACCGCCGCCACGAGCATCATGGACATGGCCGCCGTCAGGCGTCTGACGATACGCATGCGAACACCTTCGTGAACGTGGGGGCAGACTTCGGTCTACGCCCACACTAGCGTCCCCGTGTCGTCAGGGCGAGGCACGATAACTATGTCTGGGTCTTCTGAGCCGCTGTACAGCCGGTAATACGCCAGATCTGCGCCGTCCCCTCCGAATCCACCAGTTCGAGCCCCGTGTTCGGCGCCTGTGCCAGCGGCTCGTCCCAGCGCAACGGGGCTGCGCCGGTGGCAGATCCGGCGGCGGTCGCGTCGGTGTTGATGAAGAAGTAGTCAGCGCCGAGCCCGTCGAGGGCCGCGCAGGTGTCCTCATCGAGGTCGGGCCAGGTGGCCAGTAGGTCCGCCTGGGGCGTGCCCGCGGCGGGAGCCGCCCGCATCGGGTAGGCGACATGCACGCCTCCGAGCGACCACAGGTAAGAGGCGCCAAGGGACGGCGCGCCGACCACAACGGCGTCGTCCGGCAGCACCGAGGCAGCCCGTTCGAACAGGGCAATCTCGTCGGCCGTCACCAGAGTGCCGTACTGGATGCGGCTCGGATCGTAGATGGAAGCGACCAACGCCCGCTCCAGGGGAATCCGCACCACCACCGGAGTCACCACCAGCAGCACCAGCGCTGCCGCGCCCGCCCGCCGCCACGCCGCCTGTGGGCGGAGCAGCCGGGCCGCCAACGCCTGCACCGCCCCAGCGGCCAGGACCAGTGCCGGCAGCAGCACCAGCGGAGCAATGCGTGCCTTCTGCAGGTACCAGGGGGAGCCGAGCTGGCGGCCCGGCCACTGCGGTCCCCCGACCATCACAATGAGCACGAGGGCCAGCAGCCACGCCGCCAGCCAGGGCCGCAACCGGCGGTCATGCCGTCCCCTCCAGGCGCCCGCGATCACCAACACGCCGAAGACGGCACCAGCGGGGATGAGAGCACCGGTGTAGGAGCCGTACATCGGCAGATCCGCCAGCGTCTGGACGAGCGTGCCCACGGCTCCGGCAGGGCCTCCAGAAGGGCGCTGATACCCCATGACGGAAGCGAGGGACCCCCGTAGCAACCACAACAGCGCGGCCAGCGTCACGACGCCGACCACTCCCCCGCCAATCAGCCACGCCCTTACGCGCC
>NZ_JAWDJJ010000322.1:0-1218 GCF_032465695.1 Actinomyces sp. MRS3W | reverse complement strand
CGTCTATGGGGCGCATATCGATCTCAACGCCCTGGCTCGTCCTCGGCGAGGAAGCCTCGCAGGGCGGCGTCCATCTGGTCGGCCTCAATGAGGAAGCCGTCGTGCCCGTGCAGCGAGTGGATGGTGACCCGGCGCGAGTCGGGAATGCCGGTGGTCAGCTCCTCCGCCTGCGCGGGTAGGAAGAGCCGGTCGGAGTCGACATCAACTACGAGGGTGCGGGCCGTCACCGTGGACAGGGCTGCCTCGATGCCGCCACGGTCGGCGCCGACGTCGTGCACCATCATCGAGTGGTTGACGATGAGGTAGGTGTTGGCGTCGAAGCGGGCCAGCAGTTTGCCGGAGTGGTGGTCGAGGTAGGACTCGATCTGGTAGCGGCCGCCGACGGCGGGGTCCTCCTGCCCCTGGTGGGCGCGACCGAAGCGGGTGTCGAGCTCGCCGGCGGAGCGGTAGGTGGTGTGGGCGATGGCGCGCGCCAGGCCCAGGCCGCGCACCGGTCCGACGACGTGGTTGTAGTAGTCGCCGTCGAAGAAGAAGGGGTCGCCGACGATGGCGAGTTCCTGCAGGTGGCACCAGGCGAGCTGGTCGGCGGTGGTGGAGGCGCCGGTGGCCACCAGGGCGAGGTTGCGCACGCGGTCGGGGTGGGTCACGCCCCATTCGACGGCGCGATGCCCACCGAGCGAGGCGCCGATGACCAGGTGGAAGGTATCGATGCCGAGCGCGTCCGCCAGACGCGACTCGGCGCGGACGGCGTCGCGGGTGGTCAGCCAGGGAAAGCGGGAGCCCCAGGGGCGGCCATCGGGCGCCGTCGAAGAGGGGCCGGTGGAGCCCTGGCAGCCGCCGAGGATATTGGCGGCGACGACGAAGTAGCGGTCGGTATCAATGGCACGTCCGGGCCCGACGAGGGTGTCCCACCAGCCGGGTGTGGGGTGGCCGGGGCCGGCCGCGCCGGTGACGTGGGAGTCGCCGGTCAGGGCGTGCAGGACGAGGACGGCGTTGTCGCGGGCGGAGCTCAGCTCCCCCCAGGTTTCAAAGGCCAGATGGGTTTCAGGCAGAACCTCGCCGGAATCCAGGGGCAGGTTGCCGATCTCGAGGAAGTGGCGGTGGCCGGGGTCGTCGCCGGGCCGCCAGGCACCCGTGGGGGAGCCGGCCGAGCGGTCGACGAGCTTTAGGGTCGCCGTGCCGACGCCCGGTACCTGTGATAGGGGCGAGGTCATGTCC
>NZ_JAWDJJ010000321.1:0-4254 GCF_032465695.1 Actinomyces sp. MRS3W | reverse complement strand
TCGCGGGCAGCCACGGTGTCGTTCAGGACGGCGGGGATCTCGACCCCGGCCGCTTTCAGTACGATGGGGGTGGGCATCTTCTTCCTCCTTTGCTCCAGTGTCCAATATCGAGACGTGCCTCTACTTCCGGCTGAACACCGGCATGCGGTTCATCAGGATGCCGTAGCTCTTGATGGGCTCGAAGGCGGCGAGTTCGGCCATGTCCTCGGCCGAGATCTCGAAGTCGACGGCGGCGTTCTCCGCCATGTGGGCGGGGTTCTCGGTCTTGGGGATGGCGACGCAGCCCAGCTGGATGCAGTAGCGGATGCACAGCTGCGAGGGGGTCACGCCGTACTTGCCCGCGATGCTGACGAGTCGCCTGTTCTTGAGCATCTTACCGTGGGCGATCGGCGCGTAGGCCTCCACGAGCACGCCGTTGCGCTGGCAGAACTCGATGAGCGCGGCCGGAGTGCTCGACACGTGGCAGAGGACTTGGTTCACTGCGGGGATCACCGTGCAGTTGTCCAGGATGTTCTGCAGGTCGTCCACGAGGAAGTTCGACACGCCGATCGAGCGCAGCTTGCCGGCTTTCTGCGCGTCCTCGAGCGCGCGGTATGCCTCGACGTTCTCGGCGAAGAAACGCCTGTCGTCCTTGCGCCAGTCGCGCCACGGCTGAGGGCTGTGGATGATGGCGAGGTCGAGGTAGTCGAGTCCGCTCGTCGCCAGCATCTCGTCGACCGCCCTCGAAGCGCTCTCGTAGCTCTTCGCCTCGGCTGCGATCTTGCTCGTGACGAACAGCTCCTCGCGGGGGACACCGCAGGTGCGCACGCCCTCGCCGACGCCGGCCTCGTTGCCGTAGGCCTGCGCGGTGTCGAAGAGGCGGTAGCCCAGCCCCACGGCGCTGCGCACGGCCCCGGCCGCGTTGCGGTCGCCGATGAACCAGGTTCCCAGCCCAAGCTTGGGAATGGCGTTGCCGTCGTTCAGGGTGTAGGTCTCCTGCAAAATGCTCATGTATGGTTCCTTTCTTTCGCGGTTGCTTTCCATCGTTGCTTTGCTTGAAGTCGCGCTTGTCTCTTACGGAAGCGACAGCGTCACGTCCACGTTGCCGTCGCCCAGCAGCTCCGCCAGCTCGGCCTGCGTAACGCCGTCGATGTGCCCGAGCAGCGTGAAGCTGTAGTGGTTGGGCCCGTAGTAGATGACGAACGAGCTGCCCATGAACAGCACCAGGTCGCCGGGGCGGGTGGTGAGGTCGGTGTCGTTGGCGGGCAGCCCCTTCCAGAGCATGCCCACCTTCTCCATGCCGGCGTAGTCCCGCATGCTCACCGTCTTCGGGCCGCGCTCGAGCATCTGGCGCAGCGCGTGTGCAGACGTGTTGTCCTCCATGGTTGCCGTCATGGTGCGCCCGTTCACGGTGAGGTCCATCTGGAAGGGCCCCGTGCACTGCACGTTGAAGAACCCGAACGGCGTGAACAGCCACAGGGCTCCCGCGACGAGCGCGGCCACGACGACGCCCGCGATGATTCCCATGGTCTTCCTCCTGCCGCTCATGCGCACGCCGCCATGTAACGGGCGTCGGCGTCCGTTTCCGCGTAGGAGCCTGCCGCTGATGGTTTTGCCGAGATGGTCTCGCCGGTTTCCCGTAGCACCACGACGCCAGTGCACTCCATGGCTGCATCGCCGAAAACGACGCTTCCGACCGAATCAGCGGTTATCGTGCCCGATCTCGGGTTCTTCACGGAGTCGATCCCGCCCCGTACGTCGGCGGAGACGTCGGAATACTCGAACGACAGGTCGCATCCTTCCATCGTGCAGTTCACGAGGGTCAGGTCCTTGCAGTAGCAAAACGGCTGCGTGCCGATGATCTGGCAGTCGATGAGCGTCAGCCCCTCCGAAAACCAGCCCAGGTACTCGCCTTTCAGCACCGAGTTGCGCACTGTCACGTTCTTGCTGTGCCAGAACGCGTCCTTGGTATCGAGCACGCTATCCGAGATTTCGAGTCCATCGATGTACTGGAAGGAGTACTTGCCGCTCATCTGCACGTTCTCCAGACGGATGTCGTGGCTGTCGAGGAACAGGTATTCCGATGCGATCTTCGAATCGGCCAACGATATCCCGCGGCATTTCCAGCCGAACTCATCGGATTCGATGTCGCACCCGCGCAGGGCGACGTCGCTGCACTCCCTCAGCGCCTTGATGCCGTGGAGCTCGCTTCCGGCAATCGCGCCGCCTTCCGCATACCACAGCGCGGCGCGGGCTGTCTCGACCATCCTGGCCCCGTCAAGCGAGAAGCCGCGAACGTGCCAGAGGGGGTAGCGCAGCTCGAAGTCTGAGTTCGATACGCGGATGTCCCTCGCCTCCTTGAGCGCGGACTCGCCGTCGGCCGGTCCCGCGAACCTACATCCAACCACGTCGGTAGAGGTCAGGTTGTAGAGCGCCCGCTCCCCGTCGAATCGCCTGCCCTCGATGCGCGGCCTCACGGCGCCCTCCCTGTATGTTCCTGATCCGTTCCCATTGAGCGAAACCAGTTCCTCGATATGAGCGTTTCCCTCGAACATTTGAGCCTTCTTTCGTCTCCAATAGTCAATATCCATGTGGATAGTATCTCAGGAGCTCGATGGGTCTTCCATTGCCAGAAACCGCGCGATGGCGATTACGCCACACTTATGGAGAAGTGGACATACCTACCAGCTGCCGAGCTTCTCGTCCCGGTTGAGGTTGTCGATGGCCTCCATCTGCGTTTCAGAGAGCTCGAAGTCGAACAGGGATATGTTCTCGACGATGTGATCCGGGTTCCCGGAGCCCGGAATCGCCACAACTCCCCGCTGGAGGTGCCATCTGAGGATGGTCTGCGCGGGCGTCCTGCCGAGCTCTTGCGCTACTCCCACGACGGTCTGGTCCGCGAGCATCTGATCGACGTGCCCGCGGCCGCCAAGCGGATACCATGCCTCCACGGCGATGCCCAGGTCGTGCATGTGGGGGATCACCTGGGGCTCCGAATAGAGGGGGTGGATCTCGTTCTGGACGAGCGCGGGGACAATCGAGACTTCCTCGATGAGCTGGTCGATCTCGTCGTTGTACCAGTTGGAGAGGCCGATCGAGCAGACCTTCCCGGATGCGACTGCCCTCTCCATGGCGTGGTAGGCATCGATATCGAAGGAGCCGGGATGGTGGAGCAGCATCAGGTCGATGTAGTCGAGCCCCATCCTCTCCAGCGCGCCGTCGATGGCGGTGCCTGCGGTGGCGAACTGGGTCGGGAAGAGCTTCGTGGTGACGAAGACCTCCTCGCGGGGGACCGGGGAGTCCCGGATCGCCTGACCGACCTGCGCCTCGTTCCGGTAGGCGTAGGCGGTGTCGACCAACCTCACGCCCGCATCCAGCGCCGCAGTCACAGACTCGTAGCATTCCTGCGCGCCGAGCTGGAGGACCCCGATGCCCGCCACGGGCATCTCGTAGCCGCTGTTCAGCTTGATGGTGGGGGCACGGCCATTCGTGCCGCCGGCCAAATCGAACGACGAGACGTTGCCGGGGCTCGCCGGGTCCGCCGTCGAAACAACGGCGGGCGCCGGCGCGCTCGCGCCCGTCGACGAGCATCCGGCAAGAACGCCCGCCGCCGTCAGCCCCGCCAGGCCCAGGAAGGCGTGTCGGGAAAGCGCTCGCGCCCCTTCGCTGCCGGCTGTTCGGGCTGAGGCTGCCGTTGAAACGTTTCTCTGATTCATGTTCGATCTCCTCGCATGTCGAATCTTTCCGCTTCGCGCGGGATTAAGGGGTTTGCTTCTGGGCAGTGCTAGCGGTTTCGCCCTGGCGCGAGCGATGCGCGGCCAGCTGCAATCCCGCCACGACGCCGACCGCCACGACGAGCAACGCCACTGCGGCGACCATGGCATTGGCGGCTCCCGTGAGGAAGTACCAGGCTGCTGTCGCCAATGCGTTGATGAGGGCCCACATCACGTAAGCGCGCACGACCCTGATCTTGCGGACCGCATACGAGAAGCAGATCGCGCTGACAGAGATCGTCGCCAAGAACAGGGCGGCGGGCATCAAGAGGGAGAAGCCCTCGGAGGCTGCGAGGGAGGTCGCCCAGACGGCTTGAAGCAATCCGCTCGCAACGAGTGCCAACCATGCCATTTCCATCAACTCCTATCGAGTCCGAAACCGTTCTTCGTGCAGGACGCGCCCTACAGGCTCGGGTACGCATCGGCGTCGACCGGCTCGAGCCACTCGTTGGAGGTCTCGGTGCCGGGCACCTCGATCGAGATATGGCTGAACCAGCTGTCC
>NZ_JAWDJJ010000320.1:0-2955 GCF_032465695.1 Actinomyces sp. MRS3W | reverse complement strand
CGTCGAACCCTGGTCTGATGCCGCGCCCGCAGCGGATTCCTACACTGAAGTGATGACACCATCACGCCCGCAGCTCCCCCGGTGACGCAGCTCCTCCGTGACATGGAGGCCCGCCTCGCGGCGTGTGTGGAAGCGCCGGTGGCGCTGGCCCGCCGCCAGGGGGTGACGGTCGAGGTCGTGACGTCGTTCCCGGCCGCAACGCAACCAGGCCTGCCGGCCCCCATCCCCCCCGCGCTTCCCGTTCCGGAAGCCGCATCGGGACCCAGCGCCAACCCGGACGATCTCCTCCCACTCCTCAAGGTTGCGACCGCCGTCGTCGGCGAAGCGCTGGGCAACACCGCCCGCCACGCCGGACCGACCCGCGCCGTGGTGAGGGCGGCGGTTGAGGACGGGTGGCTGCGTGTGAGCGTCGTCGACTCCGGTCCGGTGGCCGGCTGGATCCCGCGCGACGGAACGGGCACGGGCCTGCGCGGCCTGCGTGAACGCGTCGAGGCCTGCGGTGGCACTCTGCTCGTCGGCCCACGCCTCGACGCCGAAGGCTTCGCCGTCGAGGCTCGTCTGCCGTTGGAGGAGCGCTATGCGTGATGTCATCAGCGTCCTTATCGCCGAGGATCAGGGACTGCTGCGCGCCTCCCTGCGTGCGCTCATCGACGCCGAGCCGGGCCTCACGGTGGTCGGGGCGGTCGCGGACGGCGACGAGGCGGTTGCTCTCACTCGTCGGGAACGGCCCGACGTCGTCGTGATGGACATCCGGATGCCCGGGCTGGACGGGATCGAGGCAACCGCCCGAATCTGCGCCGATCCGGACCTGGCGGACACGCGCGTGCTGGTCCTGACCATGTTCGAGTTGGACGACTACGTTCTGGGGGCACTGCGCGCGGGTGCCTCGGGATTCCTACTCAAGGACGCCGATCCGCAGGTGCTCGTGGATGCGGTGCGCACTATCCACTCCGGGCAGTCGCTGCTCGGCGCCAGCGTCATGACCCGGCTGCTGGCGCACTCGGTTCCCGGCGGCGGAACACCGGGGCATCTGGAAGGCCTCACACCTCGCCAACGCCAGGTGCTCATGCTCATCGCGCGGGGGCTGTCCAACAGTGAGATCGAGGAGGAACTCGGCATCACTCGCGCCACCTGTCGCAGCCACATCACCGCCCTGCTGGCGCGCTTGGGCGCCCGGGACCGCGCTCAGCTGGTCATCGCCGCCTACGAGTCGGGGCTCGTCGCCCCAACCGCTTCCCACGATCACTAGCCCCAACCGCGTCTCGTGACTGCTCGCTCCCGACGGAGGGGCGGTGCCAGTGCGCGGTTTGGCTGTCTCGCCGGGGCAGGCACGGAATGCGCTACTTTCGCCTCGGGTCGTTCAGTCGGTGTGGGTGAGATCGTTGAATTGGTGCGGGATTGGGTGGGTCTGGGTGGTGTTGGCGGGGCGAACGTACCGGAAAGTGGTGCTTGTCATGCCGGCCCCAGCTCGCTAACCTTACCGAGTAAGCATTACTCGGTAACCATTGTGGGGTTTCCGGGCAACCTCCTTCACACTCGGGAGCGCACGTGGCCATCAAACACGCCCTGCTCGCCCTGCTCGCGGGCGGCCCCGCAGGCACCTACCAGCTGCGCAAGGACTTCGAGTCCTCCACCGGCACCGCCTGGCCGCTCAACATCGGCCAGGTCGCCACCACCCTCGCCCGGCTCGAACGTGACGGCCTGGTCGCCCGCCTCGAACCCGGCGCGCTCGAGGCCGCATCACATGCCGACGCCGCTTCGACTGACACAGCTTCCGGCCCGGCCGCCGAACCTGCCCCCTCAGGCGCGGCCGCCAACCCGGCCGCCGCGGCGTCCGCTGCCAAGGCGTCGAACACCACCACCCTGACCACGGCCGGACGCGACGTGGCCGCCTGGGCGCTCACCGACGCCGGCCGGGCCGAACTCGCCCACTGGTGGGCCAAGCCGGTGATGCGCAGCGCCCCCGACCGCGACGAGCTGGTCATCAAGCTCGCTCTGGCCGCCACCCGCCCCGACGTCGACGTCGCCGACCTCATCCAGCGCCAACGCGAGGCCACGCAGACCACCCTGCACGAGATCAACCGCGCCCGCCGCGCCGCCGCTGAGGATCTGGCCGCCACCCTGGTCCTGGACCATCACGTGTTCACGGTTGAGGCCGAGCTGCGGTGGCTCGACGACGTCGAAGGTCGCCTCGCCCGCGCTCGCAACTCCTCTGGGCGGTGACTGGCTGTGTTCAGCAGGATCCGTGGCATCGGCAAGTCCCGTACATCCGCCCAGTCCCCGATGCCGGAGGACTCCGCCGTCGCACCCCAGACCCCGGAAGCGTCGATCGCCCCGGATGCGCCGACCGCACCGAACACGCCGAACGCCCCGGATACGCCGGACACCCGGGATGCGTCGGCTAACCCCGGTCCGCTGCCTCCCGTGCTCCGGCTCGAGGGCGTCGGCCGCATCCACGGCAGTGGCGCCCGCGCCGTCACCGCACTGGACGACGTCCACCTCACGGTGGCCGAGGGCGAGTTCGTTGCCGTCATGGGGCCCTCGGGGTCGGGCAAATCGACGCTGCTCAACCTCGCCGGCGCCCTCGACCAGCCCACCTCCGGGCGGGTCTTCGTTGAAGGCCGCGACCTGGCGGGCCTGGACCGCACCGCCCTGGCCGAGGTGCGCCGCCGCGCCGTCGGCTTCGTCTTCCAGGACTTCAACCTCCTGCCGGCGCTCACCGCCGCTGAGAATGTCGCCTTCCCCCTGGAACTGGACGGCTGGGCCGCCAAGCGCGCCCGGGCGGCCGCGCTGTACGCGCTGGACCAGGTGGGTGTTGCGGACCTGGCCGACCGCCTGCCCGACGACATGTCCGGCGGGCAGGCGCAGCGCGTCGCCATCGCCCGCGCCGTCGCCGGGCCCCGCCGACTCCTGCTCGCCGACGAGGCCACCGGCGCCCTCGACTCGGCCACCGGC